>JBIKYW010000001.1:0-25705 GCA_044355055.1 Planctomycetota bacterium
TTCGGGGCACCGGTCACGACCGTCACACGATGACCGAGCCGAACCCACTCGCGGGCGTGCTCGTGCAATCGCGTCGCAGGCGCGTTGGTCTCGGGGGCGAAGTTGTCCGAGATGAACAAGATGTTCAGCGAGCGCTTCGAGTGTGTCATGGGCGATGTGCCTCGGTTCGCATGGCCGTGGGGAGCGCGGGAGTGATCGCGTCGTGGCTCAGCGAAGACTTGCTCGCAGGTAGAGGGATGCCTGCAAGCTGGGAGAGCCAGCCTTCCACGCGCGCTGCAGCCTCCTCCGCGGAATGCTCGCGACCGCTCGAGAGCGCGCCGTCGCGGAGCTCTGTGAAGAGACTGGGCTCCTCGGCGAGTCGACGCATGGCGTTGGCGAGACCTTCGACGTCGCGGGGCTCGACCAGCAGCCCGTTCACCGCATGCTGCACGAGCTCCGGAAGCGCCCGCCAACGTGTCGCGACGACCGGAAGACCGTGCTGAAAGGCCTCGATGATGGAGCCCGGTAAGCCCTCTCCAGAGTGATACGTCGGCAAAACGAGGGCATCGTGCTCGGCCAGTAGATCGGAGACATCGCTCGGCGCGACATCGCCGATCCAGCGCGCTCGCGTGGAGCTGCGAAGGAGCGCGACGTCGGTACCGGGCATTGCCGGACCCGCGATGGTCAGCGAGCAGTCGTCCGGAAGTCGCTCGATCGCCGCAAGCGCCTCGCCATAGCCCTTCTCGGGTCGCAGCTGGGCGAGCATCAGGAACTTGCGGCAGCTTGGACTCGCGCGTGGGGCCCGAGACGGAAGTACGCGGGAAGTCGGAAGGTGACGGACTTCGCTGAGCGCCCCGAGCGACTCGCAGAGTGCGCGCGTTTGAAGCAGGACGAGCTCCGCCCGCAAGACTGTGTTCCGCGCGAGCCAGCGCAGCGGCATGCTCTTCGAAGCCAGAGCCTCATCGAGACCGCCCCCGAAAGCACGCGCGATCAGCGGCCGTCCGACGGCCTTTGCAGCGACGCTGACCACGGAACCTCCAAGCAGGAAACCGTCGGACGACGCGTTGAACATGATGACATCGTTGGTGCGCCCGAGGCGGTACACCCGTGCTGCGATGCGAATGGCGTGCAGGCCGTCGACCAGCCAGCGCTCCCACGCTCGCTTGTGTCCTCGCACGCGAGTGGTGTCGATGATCTCCAAGTCGACGTGTCCGCGCGCACGCAGTCGCTCGCCGAGTTGTTGGAATGAGACCTGCGTGCCACCGATGGCGGTTCCCGCCCGCGGAAGAGGTCCCACCAGCAACGCTCGGACACGCCGCGTCATGCTGCGACTCCGTAGCGCTGCATCCAACGACCCAGAGAAGCGAGCATCCAAGCCCTGTTCGCCACGTTGCCTTCGCTGAGCCCTGAGCCCTCCTGTGACAGAGATCGCGCCTGCTCGAGCGTGCGGCGAAGCTCGCTCTCGCGGAACAGTCCAGCAGCGGGCGTGCCGGGGGCATACAGTGCTTCCAAAAGCTGCCAGAACTCGTCGTTGAACCAACGATGGAGCGGAAGGCTGAAGCCCTGCTTGCGATGGGAATACACGCACTCGGGCAGCAAGTCTCGGCCCGCTTCGCGCAGGAGGTACTTGCCTGTCTTGCCGTGGATCTTGTGATCGAGGGGCAAGCGCAGAGCGAACTCGACGACGCGCGGATCGAGAAGCGGCGGCCGCACTTCGAGGCTCGCCGCCATGCTCATGCGATCGACCTTGGGGAGAATCGCCCCGGGCATGAAGCCGCGGAGCAGAACCAGCATGACGAGCTCCTCGGGCTCGAGGCGCTCGATGACCTCGGGCTCGAGGTCGACGTCGCGCCGCAGCAGCGCACCGGCGTGAGGATGCGTGCAAAGCCGACTCAGCTCTTCGGGTTGCCACAGCGCACGGGAACGCCGGAATTGCTCCAGCGGAGAATGCATCGACAAATCGAGGCCCTTGCGTGCTCGCCGTGCCCGTTCCTTCAGCTCGCCTTGCAACAGGGGCGAGACGCGCGCGAGCACCGCCGAGCCGACGCGGCGCAGCGGCGCCGGCGTGGTTTCGGACCAAAAGCGCATGCGTGCTGCCCAGAACATGTGGTCGTAGCCGCCGAAGAGCTCGTCACCGCCGTCGCCAGAGAGCGCGACCTTCACGTGGCGGGCCGCCAGTTGGCACACGGCCAGCGTCGGAATGCACGACGTGTCGCCGAGCGGCTGACCGACATGGTCGAGAATGGTGTCGAGGAGCGCGGGCGCGAACTCACCCGCCGAGATGCGCAGCTCGTGGTGCTCGGTTCCCAAGTGACGTGCGACTTCGCGAGCGAGCGCCGACTCGTCGTAGCGCGGATCGTCGAAGCCGATGGAGAACGACTGGAGTCGGCTGCCGGACTCACGCGAGGCTCGAGCTGCGAACGCTGCGACCGTGCTGGAGTCGATGCCGCCGGAAAGAAACACGCCGACCGGCACATCGGCGACCATCTGCGAACGAATCGTCGAGTCGAGGCGTGAGCGGAGCTCCGCCAAGGCCTCTGCCTCCGGCATCGTTCCGGGCTTCATTTCCAGCTTGTGATACGCACCGATCTCGATCTTGCCATCGCGCCACTTGAGCCAGTGCCCCGGCTGAAGTTGCTTCACGCCCTCGAGCAGCGTCCAAGGATCTGCGATGTAGCGATCGACGAGCAGCATCTCGAGCGAGCGGTGGTCGAGCTTGCGCGGGACGTCGGGATGCGCGAGCAGGCTGCGCAACTCGGAGGAGAACACGAGCTCGCCTCGGGGGCCGAGCCAGTAGAAGAGCGGCTTGATTCCGAGCGGATCGCGGGCGAGCACGACGCTCCCGTCGCGACGGTCGGCGATGGCGAAGGCGAACATGCCTTGGACGCGCTGCAGAGCTCGTGGGCCAAACTCGATCCACGCTCGAAGCAGAACCTCAGTGTCCGAGCGAGTGTGGAAGGGATGGCCCTTGGCCCGCAACTCGTCTCGAAGCGCGCCGCAGTCGTAGAGCTCGCCGTTGTAGACGAGGGTGTGGTGTCCCTCCGTGCTCGTCATGGGCTGGTGCCCATCGCGTAGATCCACGATCGAGAGCCGCCGCATCGCGAGGGCTGCGAAGCCGGTGTCCGCCGCGCCACCCTCGTCCGGTCCACGATGGTGGAGCGCTGCGTTCATTTCGTGCGCGATGTCGAGCTTTCCAAAGCGCCCAACCGTGTGGACGTAGCCGTTGATACCGCACATCTCAGGCACCCTCCGCGCGCGGCTGGATCCGGCCGCGACGCATGGCCAAGGCAAGTGTCTCGCCGACGAGCGCGAGCGGGATGACGACGAGAGAGATCATGAAGGCCTGCTTGAAGAGCGTTCCGAACTCGTTGCGATGTTGCATCGCCACGTAGAAGACGAAGTAGGGGAGGAGTCGCGCGACGAGTCCGTCTGGGCGGAGATCGCGCCGTTGTTCGAGCCACGTGAGCAGTAGTCCGATCGCGCAGCCGAAGAGCGCGGGGCCCACGAGCGAACCGAAGTTCAGCCAAGCCTCGGCAACGAGGCTGAACGCAGTTCCGCCGCCGCGCGCGGCGAGGTCCGCATAGTTCGAGCGCACGAACTGTTCGCTCAGATAGAGTGGTCGATCGGGATAGAGGCCGCGCGGCAGGCAGGCTGCGACGCCATCGAGGAGGCTTGCTCCGCCAAGCTCTGCCGCTTCCCGCTCGCGCAGGACCTCGCCCGCCGTGATGAAGGGATGCGAGAGCTCGGATCCGCCGACCGCCGCCGCGAGAACGAGCTCGCCTTGGGCTTCCAACCGACCGAGCGCTTCGGAGAAGTCACCGCGGTACACCCCGCGCAAGAGCGCAAACGACTCGAGGGCTGCGTACAGCGCGACACCCGCGATCACCATCCACGGTCGAATGGATCGCAGTTGGAAGTTGCGCCGAAGTGCAAGAATCGAGGTGTAGCCGAGCACCAAGACAACGGCGTTGGTGCGCACGGAAATGAAGGCGACACTCCAGATGGCGATGGCCGCCGCGATTGGCAGAAAGAGGTTCCTCGTCGTGCGCGGGAGGGCGGAGCCTTCGATCCACAGGCAGCCGACGATCATGATCGGCATGCCGAGCTGGAGCGGGCCGAGGCCGCGGCCGAGCAGGTACTTCAGGGCGTAGTCCTCTCGGTCCGTGAGCGCCGAGAACCCGACCTGTTGGGCATAGGCCGCGTAGAGCGCTAGACCGACGGCGACGAGCGCCGCGCCCGTAATCAGGTCACGCGTCCCGGCGGCTGTTGAGGGTTCGGCGGCCCTTGGCGCGAGCCAACGCAGCTGGGACGCGAGGAAGATTGCGAGGAGCAATCCTGCGGCAAATGCCACGTACTGCGCTTGGGTGGCAAGCACGATCGCGGGCGAGAGCAGATCGAGGTTGCGCCAGCTCGAGGGTTCGACGAGCGTCGAGGCCAGTGGATAGAAGCTGCCCACGAGCGCGGTCACGATGAGCGCCAGCGTCGGCAGGAAGAGCGGCGAATGAGTGCGCAGTCGCCAGAGGGCTGCGACGACGAGGCTCCAGATGGCGAGCACCAGCACCACCGTCATCGGTTCGAGCGAGCTCATGCCAGCTCTCCGAAGCGGACGAGGCACAGCATCGCCAAGATGGCGAGCATCGCCGCAGCGATGGCGAGTCGTCTGGGAACCGCGAGTTCAGACGGAAGGCGCTTCGCTTCGACGACGATCAACTGCAATTCTGCCACTCTCGAGCAGAGGTAGGCGATCAAGGCGCCCAGAGCTCCGTGCAACGGGATCGTGATCACTCCGACGGCCAACATGACGACGGCCGCGCGCTGATAGGCCCGCCGTGTCGTCGCGAAGTCGCCCTGCGCGCGCTGCCACGGCGTGATGAGGAATCCGAACGTGTGAACAAAGACGCCGACCAGCATCAGAACGAAGAGCGGACGGCTGGCCACGAAGGCAGGACCGAGAAGCTGTCCGAGCAGCACATCGTCGAATGCGAGCAGCCCGAGCAAGCCGATGAAATAAGCGCATACGACGAGACTGGCGAGCTGTACGAAGCGGCGTGCAGCGTGCAGCTTGCCGTGCATGGCGATCTGAGTGGCCAGCGTTGGGTAGAGCATTGCGGCGAGGGCCGAACTCACGACATGCACGCGCGTCGCGATGTCGTAGGCGCCGCAGTACATGCCGAGTTCTTCTGCCGTCGTCGTGCGTTCCAGCAACACTCGGTCGATCGAGACGATCGCGCTCGACGCCAGCGTGAAGCCGAGGAGGTCGATGACAGCGCTGCGATAGCGCTCGAGTTCCGGCGAAGCCCTCAGTGTGCTCCAGCCCGTGAGACGGCCCCACAGCGGGCCCGTCGACGGCTGTGGCGCGTCCTCGCGGGGCAGCTTGCTTGCGAGCCAGTGATAGGACAACCAAACGATCAGTGCGGCCGCGACGAAGGGAAGCGCCCAAGTGAGCGGGCCCGCGTGGAAGAGCGAGAGTGCTGCGACTCCGACGAACGCGCCTGCCCAGGCGAAGTTGCGGAGTGCGGTCACGGTTCCAGCTCGCCCGGCTACGGCAATCCGCGCGTAGTTGCGGGAGCCGAGACCATGGAGCAGGGTGACGAGCGCCAGCGCGGCCGCTGCGATCGGATGGAGCAAGAACGGTCCCACGAGGAGCGCGAGTCCGACGAGCAAGACCGTGGTGAAGCGCGCCAGCGCGTCGAGGTCCTCCCGCCGCGACGTGCCGTGTGATTGCTCGTGGATCAGGAGCTGGCGCGCAACGTCCTGATAGGTCACAACCCCCAGCAGGGTCACATAGAGCGAGAACTCGCCGTAGGCGCCCGGACCCAGCTCTCGACCGAGGATCGGCAGCGCACCCAGACCCGCTGCGGCGAGCGCGGCTTGGCTCGCCAACACCTGTCCCGTTCCCAGCGCCAGCATCGAACGCAGGCTGCGCGGCTGCGCGGGAGCCGGTCCGGCAGGCAGGGGATGCGGAGAAGCGCTCATGACGACGGAGGACGCGCACCGCCGGGGTGCGCAGGACTTTCCACCGGATCGACCCGCTCTCGGCTTCGCTTGAGCCGTCCAGAGCCTTCGGGGCGTGCGGCGCCGTGTTGCAGTTCTGACGTCCCAGTCATGGAACTGCACCGCGCGCTCAGGCCCGGAGCGCCCCTCAGCCGAAACCCACTCTGCTCCCCCGCGCTCCGCACCACGCTTCGCCCTCGCACCCTTCCATGCCTCGTCTCCACGAGACTCAAGCTCAGTCGTTGCCGCTTCGGGAGCTCTTCGCCGTCGAGCCGTCGTCCAAGTTGGCCGCCAACGGTTCGTCTCCGTCTCGGGCGACTGCGCCGGACTGGAGCGCGCTCGAGCCGCGCAGTGCGTGGTACCGCCTCGGCCGACCGGCGCTCGACGCCAGTCTGCTCGTGGCGACGCTGCCGCTCGCGATCCCACTGACGTGTGCAGTCGCCTGCGCGAGCGCCGTCGCATTCGGCTCGGTCCGTCGGGTGTTCTTCGTGCAGCCGCGCGCTGGCCACCGCGGGCGGATCTTCCAGCTCGTGAAGTTCCGAACCATGAGCGAGCCGAAGGGCACGACCTTCGAAGCATGGAGCACCGGCGATCGGGCGCGCGTGACGCCCTTCGGCCGATTCTTGCGCAGCACGCACTTGGACGAGCTCCCGCAGCTCTACAACGTCCTGCGCGGCGAGATGAGCTTCATCGGGCCGCGGCCTGAGATGGTCGAGGTCGAGGCTTGGGCCTCGGACCAGATCCCTGGCTTTACCGAACGACTCGCGATCAAGCCGGGCATCACCGGGCTCGCCCAAGTCACGCAGGGCTACACGCCGCGCGACGTCGATGCGTATCGGCGCAAGCTCGCCATCAACCGCGAGTACCTCGCGACGCTCTCGATGTCGCGCGATCTTGGGATTGTGGTACGCACGGCGCTGTGGATGCTCCGTGGCCGAGGCTGGAAGTGGCGCACGGGCTCGAAGTGAGCCGAATCTCCACGCACGCCGAGCCGCATCCGTAGCCTTGCGCTACGCTGCAGGGCGATGGTTGTCGCCGACCCTGCTCCCCGCTGCATCAGCGTGGTCGTGCCCGTCTACAACGAGCGCGAGAACATCGCTGCGTGCCTGCGCGGGCTCGCACGCTCGCTCGCGGGCGAGCCGCACGAGCTGCTCGTCGTGTACGACTTCGACGAAGACACGACGCTCGAGGGCATCCGCGCGATGGCGGACGTGCCTCCGACGCTGCGGCTCGTGCGCAATCGCATCGGCAAGGGCGCGGCGAATGCGATTCGGGCTGGCTTCGCCGCCGCGCAGGGCGACGTGGTGGTCACCACCATGGCGGACCTGAGCGATCCGCCGGAGAAGATCCTCGAGCTCGCGCGCAAGATGCGCGAGAGCGGGGCGGCGGTCGTTGCGGGCTCGCGCTACATGCCAGGCGGTTCGCAGGAAGGCGGCCCGATCGTGAAGCGAACGCTGTCGCGCGTCGCGGGCCTGTCGCTGCACTGGTTCGCGGGCATCGCGACGCACGACGCGACCAACAACTTCAAGGCCTATCGTCGCGACTTCCTTCGGAGCATCAAAGTCGAGGCCCAGGGCGCGTTCGACATCGGCCTCGAGCTCAGCATCAAAGCTCACCTCCACGAAGCCGGCGTCGCCGAGGTTCCAACCTCGTGGCGTGACCGCAGCGCGGGTGAGAGCCGTTTCAAGGTTTGGGCGTGGGCACCGAAGTACCTGCGCTGGTACGTCGCTGCGATGGCGGAGCCCGCGCTCGTGTGGCTCACGTGGCTCGCTCTGGCGCTCTGGCTCTTTTCAGCGGCCACCTGGAGTTTCCACGGCTCCGCGGGGGATCTCGGGCTGTCGTGCATCGCCGCGGGCTTGGGTGCGTCGGCGATCCTGCTCGCGCGACGAATCCGTGGCCGCATGCGCTGGTGGGACGGTGTACTCGCATTGCCGTGGACGAACCCGCGCCATGCCGATGCTCTCGAGATCGGGAACGCCAAGCTCGCACTCGGGCTCGCGCTGATCTCGACCGCGCTCTTCCTTGTGCTCGGCTGCGGGCCGAAGCGTTGCTTGCGAGCGCTCGCGCGGCTCGCCCGAGCGACGGTCTCGATTCAAGGCCTGCAGCTCGCGGCGGCACTCGCGTTCGCGGTCGTCTTCTGGATTCGCGCACCGGACTCAGGCGTCGATGTGCGATTCGCCCAGCCCGGTCCGCTGTGGTCCCTGCTCACGGCGAGCGGTGAACCGCTCTCGGAATGGAATCGTGCCGTGCTTTGGGACGGCCTTGTTCGTGGCGCGAGCGCGCTCGTGATCGGGCTCGCGCTGATGACGCTCGGCAAGCGCATCGAAGCCATCTTCGGAGCCGCGCTGCTGCTTCTCGTGCCGCTCGGACACGACACCCTCGGCGTGCTCACCTGCCTCGCTGCGGGAGTGATGGGCATTCGCAACGCTCACTCCGGCTGGATGCGCGCGCTTTGCATGACGGTGCTCGCGGCGCTGGCATTCACGAAGGCCATGTTCTTCCCGCTGTGTGTCGCAGCGGCGACGGCCATCGTCGTCGAACCGTTGCTGCACCGTTCGTGGTGGAGCGCTTCGGTACGCGCGCTCTACTTCGCCGCAGCGATCACGGGTGCATGGATCTTCGCGAGCACGCTCGACACCACGCGGCTCGTAGAGCTGCAGCCGGGGCCCATCCGCGCACTCCATGGAGCTTGGTTTGTCGTGCTCTTCGCCTGGGCTCTCGCTGCGTGGCCTTCCAAGCGCTCCGGCGAGTGCGTCCTCGGTCTCGCGTTGCTGCTCGTTCTGACGCTGGGACTTGCGTCGGGAGTCCCGTCGTTTGGCGTCGACGAGAGCTACGTCGCGTGCGCAGCGCTGCTCACGCCGATCGAGGTGCGGGATCACCCGGCGTGGCGCAAGGCGCTCGTGCGCGCCGCAC
This sequence comes from Planctomycetota bacterium, assembly GCA_044355055.1. Lineage (GTDB taxonomy): Bacteria > Planctomycetota > UBA1135 > UBA1135 > F1-120-MAGs118. The sequence goes on from JBIKYW010000001.1 coordinate 8,887, forward strand.
CCGCACTGATCGCCTTGCTCCCGCTGGCGTCTCGCTAGATCGTCCCGGCCGCGATGGCCTCGCGGATCCACGGGATGACTTCGTCGAGCACGGTATCGAGCGGCGTGGTGGCCTCGAAGCCGAGCAGGCGCTTCGCCTTGTCGGTGTTCGGCACGCGGTGCTGCACGTCGTGCGCGAAGCCGGGGTCGCTGACGTAGCGGAACGGCTTCGTCGGACCGTGGACTTTCTTCCAGATCATCTCCGCCAGCTCGAGCACGGTCGTCGCGCGCGGCGTCGAGACGTTGAAGTCCTCGTCGAGCGCCGCCGGATGCTCCATGCACACACGGATTCCGCGCGCGACGTCGCCCCCGTAGGTGTAGCAGCGCACTTGCTGGCCATCGCCGAGGATGTGCAGCGGATCCTGTCCGCGCAGGACTTTTTGCACGATGTCCGGCACGACGTGGCTGAGCGCGAGCTTGACGTTGCCGCTCATGACCTCGTGCTCGCCGAGTGCGCGGCTCTCGCCGACGCCGACGCAGTTGAAGGGCCGCACGATCGTCGTCGGCAGGCCGTACTGCTCGCGCGCGCCCTTCGCAAAGTACTCACAGGCGAGCTTTTGGAAGCCGTAGGTCGAGAACGGCGGGGGACAGCGCAGCTGCTCGCCCTCGGGGGTGGGGAAGACCGTCGCATTCTCGTACACCATCGACGACGAGAGCAGCGTGACCTTCTGCAGACGCCCGCCATTCTTGCGTGTCGCGATCGCCGCGTCGTACGCGCCGGCGATGATGCGCTCGTTCTCGGCGATCAGGTCGTAGGCGTAGGTGTGGAAGTACGAGATGCCGCCGATCATCGCGGCCGCGGCGACGAAGTGGTCGCAGTCGGCGAGGAGCCGCGTGAGCAGCTCCACGTCCTTCGCGTTGCCTTCGACGAGCCGGAAGCGCGGGTGGCGGTCGTAGCTCTTCGCGACGCGGCCGTACTTCGAGAAGTTGTCGAGCCCGACGACGTCGTGGCCGTGGGCGAGAAGCTCCTCGACGAGGTAGCCGCAGATGAAGCCGTTGGAGCCGGTGACGAGGACCTTCATACGACAGAGATTCCGACCTTCGTGATGTTCCAGATGTCGAGGACCGTCTTGCCCTTGAAGTCGGTCGAGCGGTACTCCGTGTGCGGAGTGCCGATGAACAGGAGCTCGCAGCGCGCGATGGCCTCGTCGGTGCTCACGAAGCGCTCGTCAGCGACGAACGGATCGCTGCAGAGGACCTCGCGGCACTCGCGCTCCAAGATCTTCTTGAGCTTGTAGGCGAGCGATTCACGCGGGTCGTCGCTGTCGCCCTTGAAGGCCATGCCCAGGATGCCGACGCTCATCTCGCGCAGCGGCCAGCGCAGCAGAGCGCGCCGCACGAGGTAGTTCGGCAGACCTTCGTTCACGAGCATCGCCGAGTGACCGAGGAAGAACGCGTTGTTGTGGAACGACGCGATCTGCATCGTGTCCTTGAACAGGCACGGCCCCGCGGCGAAACCGGCCTTCGGAAAGGCCTTGGCGCGCGGGTACTTCTCCGTCATCGCGCGGTGGATCTCGTAGAAGTCGAGTCCATGCTCGTTCGCGATCATGAAGAACTGGTTCGCGGTCGCGAACTGGATGTAGCGCCACGTGTTGTTGAAGAGCTTGGTGAGCTCCGCCGCGCGCGGCTGCATCTCGATCACGTCCGGCGTGAGCGTTCGGAAGAGCTCGGCCGCGCGCTCCTTCGCGCGCTCGCTCGTGCCCGAGACGATTTGCGGCAGAGTCGAGATCTCTTCGAGCGCCACTCCCTCGGCCACGCGCTCAGGGCAGAACGCGACGTCGACCTCGATACCCTCGCGCTCGAGCGCCGCCGCGATGCGCTCCGTCGTTCCGGGGTACACGGTGCTGCGCAGCACCAAGAGCTGCCCCTTGCGCAGGAACGTGCGGTCGGCCGCGATCAGGTCGTCGTAGACCTCGAAGCGCGGATTCAGGTGCTCGTCGAGCGGCGTGCCGATGACCGTGATCACGATCTCGGCCGTCTCCAAGCAGCTCTTGTCCGTCGTGCACGTGAACGAGCCATCGGCCAGCACCTTGGGCAGCAGCTCATCCGCGCCCTTGTCCGCGAAGGGCATCCGCCCCGCGTTCGTCTCCGCGACCTTCTTCGCGTCGATGTCGAGCCCGACCACGCGGTGCCCCGCGCGCGCGAGCGCGAGCCCGAGCGGCAGGCCAACGTGCCCGCAGCCCCCGATGATGACGATCTTGCTCATGGATCCGCGCTCCATCCTACGAGGTTCTCCATACTGCCGGGTCTCCGCATTCTGCGTGGGGCGGCAGAGCGTCCTGGGAGATCGACCGCCCCGCGAAGATTTTGCTGGATCGAGCGAGCCCCGCGCTCGTCGGCCGCGCTCGTGACCTCGATTTTCCTGCTCTCCGTACGAGTCGCGACCACCTTCTGCGGGTCTACGTGGAGGACCTTGGCCTCACCGAGCGCTTGCGCGTGGCCAGCGGGCCGTTTCTCACTCGCGGCGCGGCTTCGAAGGGGTTCTTGCTTCGATCCCGATGTCGCGGGCGTACGACCGCTCCTAGTTCGCCAGCCTGCACGCCGACGAACTCCGTGCGCTGCGCGCTGAGTTCGTGGCAAAGCGTCTCGAACTCGGGCATTCACTCGGAGATCACCCTTGAGGCACGCGCGAAGTCGCGCGTGTGACTTCCGACGGCCATCGCCTCGTTTCTGGCCAGCGGCGTGAGTCCGCCTCGGTGCTTGCAAGCGCTCAGCCCCGAGCGCAGCAGTCCACCGTTCAGTCGCAGATCCAGCGCATCAGATCTTCGATGCCGCGCACGCGACGCCGATCCATCCACGCGAGCAGCGGCGCGCATAGGATGAGGAACGCGAGCGCCAGCGCGAGGGCCGGTCCAGCTGCCAGCGCCTGTTGCCAGTACTGCGTCGTCTCCTCGCCGCGCGCCATCGCGAGCCACCACAGCGGCCACAGGTGCACGACGTGGTGGAGCACGTAGAGCGTAAAGGCGTGGCGGCTGTAGCGGCCGATCCAGACGGAGAGGCGCGGCCGAGCTTCGGCTCTGGGCGAGTCGAGCCAGAGCCACGCTGCAGCGAAGAAGAGGAGCGTGACGCCGAGCGTACCGGTGACGAACTCGGGCGTCGCCGGATAGTTGGTCCAGCCTCCGAGCCAGCGGCCGACGAATCCCGCGCGCAGGTCGGGCCACAGAGCCTCGAGCGCAAGGGCGGCGAGGCTCGTGGCGAGCAGAGCGGCTCCGAGCTTTGCGCACCACGAGATCCGGCGCGACTGCGCGCCGTTCGCGAACAACACGCTGCCCACGATGAAGCCGAGCAGCGGGTAGCACAGCCACGGAAGCAACGGGAAGTAGGCGCTGACCACCATCCCACTGAGAACGTCGGAGAGCGTCGGATCGTGCTCGAAGTAGCCCGCGCTCCAGAACGCGGCGTAGTCGACGGCCACGCGCGCGGCCGGGCTGATCGCGAACAGGACGGCGCAGGCCCAAGCGCAAGCCGTCAGGCTGACGCCGCGTGCCCACTCGAGCATCAAGTAGCCGAAACCGATGAACGTCAGCACGTCCCAGTTGAAGACGTCCTGCGGCATCCAAACCAGCACGTTGAACAAGAGGCCCGCACCGACGAGGAACAGCCCGCGCCGGACGGTACGGACCCGGATGCGCTCGTCGCTCGCGCCGCGCTCGACCTGACCGTCGAGCCACAGCCGGTAGCTCAGGCCCGAGAGAAAGGTGAACAGCGGAGCGCCGAAGCCCGAGATCGTCGGTACGACTCCGGAGAGGTTCTCGACGAAGTGCACGACCACCATGATCGCGATCGCGGTGGTGCGGACGAGGTCGACGGACTTGATGCGCGCGCTAGTCAAGGCTCCCTCTGCCGAGCATCTCGAGGATCCACAGCACCGTCTGAGCCGAGAGCAGCACGATGATGATCCATTCGAGCGTGTGCCCGCGACGCGCGAGGGCGAACTCGGTCAGTCGCTGGCCGCACAGCTCGAACACCCGCTCTTGGGCTTCGAGCCGCGAGCTCGTCGCCTCGAGGCGCTCGGCGAGGCGCAACCGCTCGCGCAGCCGCTCGCCCACTTGGCTCGCCAGAGTCGGAGGATAGACCTGCGGCGCAAGGATGCGCGGGGACACGCGCGCCAGGCGGCTGCGCAGGTCGACGAGGGCGACGAAACGTGCCGACAGCTCCGCGCGACGGTGCAGCGCGCGCTCGTCGAACTCGAAGGCCAGCGGTGCCGCTTGGCGGACCTCTCCCCAGCCGCGCTCGATCGCCATCTCGAGTTCGCGCAGCTCGTGCTCGACGCACGCGCTCTCGAGCGCCGCGCGCGCGATCAACTCCAGACGCTCGGGACTGGCGCAGACCGCGAGCGCGCGCTCCGTGAGCACCAGCACGGCACCCGGCAGCTGCAGCACCGTGCCCGGCGTGAGGGGAGTGGCGAAGCGCTCGTTCAAGGCGTCGCGAAGCTCGTGCGCCCACTCGAGCTGCTCGCCTTCGTCGGCGGGCACGAGCAGCAGGTGCAGCGCGATCTCGGCGTCGTCGAGCGGAGCGAACTCCGCGAGCGTCCGCGGCGCCCGTGTGGCGCGCTCGATCGGCTTGCGATCGCCGGCTCCGCTCGCCCCTAGGCTCGCAGCCGCGGGGTCGGACAGCGGCACCATGGCGAGCGCCAGCCACCGCGTACCGGGTGAAAAGGAACGCGGAGCCGGTCGAGTGGGGGAGCTCATGATGTTGGGAAAGGCGTGTCGGCGCGGGCTGCCAAGTTGCGGGGCGCGCCGTCCCGCGGGCTCGACTGGGCGGCGTGGCCCGTCTCGAGCCGCAGCGCGAGCGCGTGGGCGACGTAGTGCGCCGACTCCAGTACGCCGTTCAGGGTCGAGTCGAACAAGTAGTCCCCGACGATGTACAGGCTCGGTCCAGCGGGACCGCAAGGAGCGTGGCGGCGCTCGAGCGGCGCTGGGACCCGCCCGCCCGGCAGCGCGCTCACGCTGCCGATCCAGCGGTGCACACGGCCCTCGAGGAAGTGGGGGCGGGCTGCGTCGAACGGTGCGGGCAGCGCGTCGAGGGCGCGCTCGACGAGCTGCTCGTCGGGGAGCTCGGCGTGCTGCCGCGCCGCGTCGCCGCCGAGCAGCCAGCCGAGCACGCCATAGGGCGCTTCCGGGCGGCGCGCGGACTCGTCGTACAGGCAGGCGCCGCCGAACTGGTCGCTCATTCCGAAGGACTCGTCGAAGGCCGAGCGCCACGGAGCGCAGGAGAACAACAGCGAGATGCGCAGGTAGTTGGCTGGGTGGTCGTAGTGCGCGACATGCCGTCGCAGTGCGCCGTGCAGCGGCTCGCCCTCGAAGCGCACTTGGCCGAGGCGATCGTGCGGCAGCGCGAGCACGACGTGGTCGAACTCGCGCTCGACCGCGCCGGCCGGTGAGCGGAAGCCCAGACGCAGTCGCGCGGAGTCGCCCGTCGACACGCTCTCGAGGGTCCAGCTTCGTTGCACGCGGGTGCGCAGGCGCGCCGCCACTTCGTGCACGATGCGCTCGTTGCCGCCCTCGATCGCGTACAGGCGCATGTACGCCGGGTCGTTCATCAGATAGTTCTGCAGCCCGTAGCGCAGGTTGGTCTGGTGCGGCTCCGCCGCCAAGTCGGAGTGGATCAGGTTCTCGATGTAGCGGCGTGCGAGCGGCTCCTCGATGCGCTCGAGCCAGTGCGCGAACTGCGCCGGAGTCGACTCGTCGGCGAAGCTCTCGGGGAGGTCGGAGTCGTAGAACTGCCGCGGGCTCATCCAGCCGCGCGCCGCGCGGTCGAAGGCCTCGAGCGCGCGCTGCGCTGCGGCCCCGCCCCGCTCGCGCAGGTCCTCGAGCGTCGAGTAGCGCACGCCGTCGAGCCACACCGAGCCGCCGCCCATGGAGGTGGTGGTCAGGCCGAGCTCGCTCACCAGCTCGCGCAGCGGGTCCTCGTCGACGGGGGAGTTGTCGTACAGCTCCGCCGCTCCGGCCTCGTAGGGCGCGTCGATGCTGGCAAAACGCGCCGTCCGCAGCTTGCCGCCGAGGCGCTCGCTCGCTTCGAAGAGAGTCGCCTCGAAGGGCTGCGTCGCGAAGCACTCGAGGCGCTGGGCCGTGAACAGCCCGCCCGGTCCACCGCCCACGATGGCCACCCGTGCCACCGGATCCCGCTCTCGTCCCATCAGCGAGAGGATCCCGTTGCGCGTGCTGAGACCTGTGGCAAGAGACGGCGGCAGAGGTTCACGCCCGACACAACACCTCGCTCCGGCCAGAGTTCCGGCTTTCCCGGAAAGGCGCGCCTGCGCCGCCGGTCCGAGGTGGCATCCTCGAGCGCTCCCCGCCCCAAGTCATGTTGACCGGATCGCAGGCACTCCTCGCCCCGACCGCAGGATCCATGCAATCGTGCGGGCGGTGCAAATCGCGCCGGCGCTCGACCGGCGGCGGCTGCGCACGCACGCTCGGTCGGCGCCTCGCAACGGCTTTCTGTCGCGTCACTTAGGAGGGTGAAGTGGTGAAGCAGAAAGGCGCAGAGCCCTGGAGGGGCGGAGCCCGAGGTAGGAGTCCCGGAACTCCGGCGTGGAGTTGTCGCGGTACGCCGAGCGCGCGAGCGAGGCGGCGTTGAGGAAGCTGACGCCGCGGGACACGCGGAAGGAGGAGCCGGACCATGGCGACAAGGGATCCTTGCCGACCCGCTTGCCATAGAATCCCGAGTCGTAGCCGTCCAAGCACCACTCCCAAACGTTGCCCGCCACTTCGTGCAGCCCGAAACCATTTCCGGGGTAGCTGGGGTTGCCCACGACGCAGTGCACGACGCTGCCATCCTCCAGATCGGGCCAGTCGGCAATATCTGGCCAAGTTGCGCCCGCCTTCTTCGCCGTCTGGTCAGCCAAGTTCACCTTGCCCCGCAGGCTCTCGCGCTCAGGCCCCGTCCACCAAGGCGTCGACGTACCGCCGCGCGCCCCACACTCCCACTGCGCCTCGCTCGGCAGCGACAGGCCCAAGCTAGCCAGCAGTTCAAAGCACATCGGCCAGCTCACCTGCTCAACCGGATGCTGTAGCGACGGAGCTAATCCGCCCGGCGGTTTGTAGTAACTCGGGTTGGTCGCCGCGATCCGTTGCCACTGGCCCTGCGTCATCTCGTACTTCGAAAGGAAGTACGGGCTCAGCTCCACCTCGTGCACCGGGCCTTCGTCGTTCGAGGCGGCGGGGTCGTGGTTCTGCGCGCCCGGCTTGTTCTGCGCGCCCATCCAGAACTTCCCGCCAGGGATCAGCACGAACACCAAGCCCGTCTCCTCGGTCAGCACGAGCTTGCCGTCCGCGCCGCGCACAGCCGGCTCGCCCGTCTGCACGTGCGCGAACTCCCACAACTGCGAGACCGGGTCCATCCCGATTGGCAGCAAGCCAAGCTGCGGCAGGATCTCCAGTCCGCCGTACTTCGGCGAAGCCTTGATCGCGGCGATCGCCTCATCCCACAGGCGCTTTGCCTCAGGTCCGTCCACGCTGCGCTCGCCGATCGTTTGCGCGAACTCATAGCGCTTGGCCACGCCCCAGCCGAAGGGCTCTGCCAGCACGTCGTTCATCAGCCCCGTCTTCGGGTCGCCCAGCTTCTCCAGGTCGCCGACCAGCTTCGACAGCGAACGGTTCCACCACTCCTGCTCCGGATAGTCGAACTCGTAGGTGCGACGCTCGTCCACCTGCGTCGTCAGTGCGGCGACTTCCTCCGCCAGCTTGTCGCGCTCCTCGCGGCGTTTCGATGCCTCGTCCCCGCGCCAGGCGGCGACCGCCTTCTCCAGGTCGGCGGCCGACTCCTTCAGCGCGTCGCCACCCGGTTCCGACAGCGCCGTGCGCACCTCCGACAACGCTGCGTCGAAGCGGCCCACCCGGAACAGCGCCCATGCCAGCGTGTCGCGGATGCCAGAACGTTCCTCCTCGCTCGCCGCGTCCACTGCGCGACGCGCCAGCAAGAGCGCGCGCACTTCCTCGCCGTAGACCGGCTTTGCCGGATCCACCAGTGGCCAAGCGAGCGAGTTCAGCGCGTCGGCGTCCGTAGGCAGCGACTCCTGCGCCAGCTCCGCTTCGACGCTGGCCTCGCTCGGCCAAGGCTCGTCGCCCAACATCCGCGAGCGCCACAACAGCTCCGCCTCTTTCGTTTGAAGCTCCGCGTACTTCGGATGCGACTCGCGCTCCGCCTGGATCTCGGCCTCGCTCAGCGGCTTCGCCTGTTGCCGCAACTCCGCGAGCTTCGCCTTGTGCTCTGCGAGGCTCGGGCGCTTCTTGAGGCCCTTCGCTTCGTGCGCCGCACGCCCGTCGATCAACTCGTTCGCGCGCCGCAGCCAGTCTTCATACGCCGGGATAATCTCCGGATGCGCCGGCCACAGCTTCGCCGCCTCCGCCACCAAGTCGTCGTGATCCTTCTGCGCCGACAGCGACAGCACGTCGTTCGCTTTTTGCGTCGCCTCGTCGCGCGCGAGCTGCGCGGCGGTAGCGTTGCGTTGCGCTTCCTCGGCGTTGCGTTGCGCTTCCTCGGCGTTCTTGTTCGCCAGCACCAAGTTGTCCTTCGCCGCGATCTCACCCGCCTCGGCGCGCTGGGTCTGCGCCGCAAGGTCGACGTTCGACTTCTCCAGCTCGTTCGCCGTCCGCACCTGCTGCACCAAGAGCCCCGAGATCACCGCCAGCGCGATCGTTCCCACCGCCGCCGCCGAGCTCGGGCCGGGATTGCGCCGCGCCCACTTCACGACCCGCACCAGCGTGCTCGGCGGCCGCGCGTGGATCGGCTCGTCCGCCAAGTGCCGCCGCAGGTCCGCCGCGAATTCCGCCATCGTCGGGTAGCGGCGATCGGGATCCTTCTCCAGCGCCTTGCCGCAGATGATCGACAGCTCGCGCGGGCACTGCGAGCGCACCTTCGACGGCTCCGGCGGCTCGAAGAACAGGATCTTCTGGCTGATCTGGTGCGTCGTGTCGCCCTCGAACGGGCGGCGCAGGCTGAGCAGCTCGTAGAGCACCACGCCCAGGCTGAAGATGTCCGTGCGGTGGTCGAGCCCGATGCGCTTCGCCGTCACCTGCTCGGGGCTCATGTACGCGTATGTCCCCGCGAACTCGCCCGTCACCGAGAGGAACGAGTCGTCGCTCACCCGCGCGAGGCCGAAGTCCGTGAGCTTCGGAGTGTCGTCGCGCGCGATCAGGATGTTCTGCGGCTTGATGTCGCGGTGGATCACGCCCGCTTGGTGCGCGGCTTCGAGGCCCTCGGCGAGGGCGGCCACCAGCTCCGCCGCGCGCCGGTAGTAGCCCTCGGGCGTGCGATCCTCGGCGCGCAGCTCGTCGAGGAAGTCCTTGAGCGTCCACGAGCCTTCGACCAGCTCTTGCGCGATCCACGCCGGATCGCCAGAGCCGTTGAAGGCCAGCGTGCGCACGATGCACGGATGCGAGAGGCGGCCGCCCGCGCGCGCCTCGCGCTCGAAGCGCTCCAGCGAGCGCGCGTCCACGCGGTCCGGACGCACGAACTTGAGCGCGACCGGTCGGCGCAGCTTCTCGTCGTACGCCTCCCACACCTGCCCCATGCCGCCCTCGGCGAGGAAGCGGCGCAGCACGAAGTGCGCCACGCGCTGGCCCTCGCTGAACTTGCCGCTGGAGCCGCTCGGATCCGCACGGCGATCGCGGTCCGTGCTGCGGCCGAAGAAGCCCTTGCCTTGGAGCGCGCGCTTCGAGCGCAGCCAGCCTTCGAGCAGCGCACGCACGTGTGCTCGCAGCGTTGCATCGGCGAGCTCGCCCTGCGTCGGAGCCCAAGCATCGAACGACTCGAGCGCTCCGTCCGGCTGCTCTTCCAAGAAGCGCGCCAGCCAGCTCTGCGTCCGATCGTGCGAGTCTTGCGGATCTTGCGGGCTCTTGGCCATGGGGAGAATCGCGCGGGTCAGGTGGGGGAAGCCCCGACTCTCCGCGCGACGGAAGTCTCACCACCATCCCCCGAGCGCGTCAACGCCCACCCCATCCTTGTGCTCTTGCGGCCGGATCCCCGCGCCCCGCCGCGCTCACGCGTCGACGGCGGGCACGTAGTCCTTGGCGCCGGGGTCGCCGCAGCGATCTTGAGTTTCAGTCTCGCAGTCCAGCGCTCGGGTACCATGACTCCATTATGGTCGCGACCGAGCTCCTGCGGCGTATCACGCACGACCCCAACGTCATGGGAGGTCGGCCCTGCCTTCGCGGCATGCGCGTCGCGGTGGGGACGGTGGTCGGTCTACTTGGTGCGGGCCGCACCATGGAAGAAGTTCTCGCCGCGTATCCGTACCTCGAGCGTGAGGACATCTTTGCAGCGTTGACGTTCGCCGCTTGGCGTTCGCAGGAACTCGAAGTGCCTCTCCAGGCTTCGTGAAGGTCCTGATCGACATGAATCTGACCCCAGAGTGGGTCGGGTTTCTTGCGAGTCACTCCATAGAGGCCGTTCACTGGTCCAAGATCGGGGCGGCCACGGCGGCCGACGCGGTGCTGCTGGCGTAGGCTCGTGAGCACGGTCACGTGATCCTGACCCATGACCTCGACTTTGGAGTAGTGCTCGCGCTCGCAGGAATGTCCGGTCCGAGCGTCCTGCAGATTCGGACTGACGACGTCATGCCCGCTGCGATTGGCGAGCGCGTCGTCGCCGTCCTGCGTGAGTTTGCGGTCGAGTTCGAACTAGGCTCCTTGGCGACGCTCGACTGTGCGAGCCATCGACTTCGATGGCTCCCGATTCGAACCCGCTCTTGAGCGCCTCGGACCCGACTCGCCCGGACACGCACGCCGCACTCGTGTGGTTTCGCTACATGGCTACCCCGCGCCCCGCCGCGCTCACGCGTCGACGGCGGGCACGTAGTCCTTGGCGCCGGGGTCGAGCTGGCCGGTGGCGCGGACGTAGAGGTCGAAGAGCTTTTGTTCGAGCGGGAAGCCGTAGCGGTGCTTCCTGAGGCGCCAGCCGGCGATCTGCGCGAGCGTCTCGCGCATCCATGCGGGGCCTTCGTGGATCTTGCGGTCGTAGATGGCGCTCGTGTTGTTGTAGAGGCGCCACGTCTCGCGCACGTCGTCGGGGAGCGGCGTGTTGTGCGCGTTGTACTTGTACTCGAAGCACTTGCCCCACTCGTGGAAGTCCTTCGGCGGGACGTAGCCGTCCTTCACGGCGGTGGCGAAGTCTTCGGTGCCGGGGATCGGGCGGAAGGGATAGACCTCGGAGCCCGCGGTGGGGAAGAGGTACTTCACTCCGGCGGCGACGCGCAGGGTCTCGCGCATCGATTCCGGCGTCTCGCCGGGATACCCGATGATCCAGAACGTGCCGGGCGTGATGCCGCGGCGGTAGAGCTCGCCGATCGCGTAGGGGATGTTGGAGAGCTTGATTTCCTTCTTGATGCGCTCCTGCATCGCGGCGGTGCCCGTCTCGGCGCCGAGCCACAAGAGGTGGCAGCGCGAGTCGCGCAGGAGGTCGAGCGTCTCTTGCTTGTAGCGCGCGATGGTCTCGATCTCGATCGTGCCGTTCCAATGGATCGGCACCTTCAAGTCGATCAGCTTCTCGCAGAAGGCCTTGGTGCGCTTCTCCGCGACGCCCCAGTTGGCGTCTTGGAAGCGCAGCACGTCGAACTTGAAGCGCTGCTGCAGCTCCGCGATTTCCTCGGCGAGCGCCTCGCCGGGGATCGCCTTGTAGCGCTTGCCGGTGACGAGCGGCGAGCAGCAGAACGTGCACGGCTCGGGGCAGCCGAAGCTGGAGAAGTGGCTGAAGGCGCGCGGCGGCCGCTCCGGCGTCCACTTGCCCGGCAGCGGGAAGCGGTGGCGCACCTTCATGCGCGTGGGCTTGGTCTGGAGCTCGGCGTAGCGCTCGTATTCGAGCAGGTGCCACGGCACCTTCCCGAACTTGTCGAAGCCGACGACCTCGCGGTGGTCGGTGTACACGACGCGCCCGTCGCGCCACAGCGCGAGACCCGGCACGCTGTCGAGCGGCTCGCCCGCGTCGAGCGCGCGCACGACCTCGTCGAAGGTGAGCTCGCCCTGACCGATGCCGACGGCGTCCGCGATCCCGTGCTCGAAGTACATCTCGGGGATGACGCTCGGGAACCAGCCGCCCCAGATGATCGGGAGCTTGGGGAAGCGCTCGCGCACGGCCTTGGCGACGACGTAGCCGTCGTAGACCTGATAGCCGAGGATGCACGAGCTCGCGAAGCACAGCGCGCCGTCGCACGCTTCGAGCACCTTGTCGAGGTACTTGGGCTCGATCATCGCGTCGATCAGCACCACCTCGAAGCCGTTGGCCACGGGGCCGATCGCGATCTGCAAGAGCTCGAGCGGCAAGAGGTCGGCGCTGAAGACCTCCCCACGGGTCGGGTCGGCCCGGTGGGGGAGGAACAGGACGACCTTGCGGCGGCGCTGGATCATGGCTCGGGGGCCCGAACTCTCACGGGCACGTAACAGTATGCCCGACGGCGGTTCGGTGCGGGGGTATCGGACGAAGACTGCCCCCGGGCACAGGGCATTCCTTTCCGGGCCGCAGGGCTTCCCGACCCTGCCCGCTGGGCCCGTGGCGGCGCCCTACTGGGCCCCGTAGGTCGCGAGCACCCACTCCGACCACGACTTGTCGAACTCGGAGTAGCTCATCCCGAGGTGCTCCTTGAAGTACTCACGGTGCGCCTCGGGCAGGTTCGAGCCGTCGGGGATGCGCTGGGCATTCAGTCGCCCCTTGAGCGCGCCGCAGAACTTCTGGAACTCCGCGGGCTTCGCTTTCACGAGGTACTGGACCATCGACCACGTCGCGTAGTGGCGGTCGAGCGTCAGGTCCGAGTACTCCTTCATGCTCATCAGCTCCGCCATGCGCGGCGCTTTCTCGCCCGCGACGAGCTTGCGCACTTCGGGCTCCCACTTCTCCTTGCGCGTGGTCTGCGCGATGCCGCCCTCGGCCGAGTCGAAGGAATTGAAGCGCGGTCCGATCTCGCGCTCGACCATGTGCGCGAGTCCTTCGCGCAGCCAGATCGGCGTGTCGTAGCTGTAGTGCTTGTAGCCGTCGAACAGGTTGATCGCGAGGTTGAAGCCGAGGTGTCCGTGCAAGCCCTCGTCTTCGCGCAGTCCCTCCTCGGCGCAGTGAATGGTCACCGAGAGCGTGTCGAGCGCCGTCATGTTCCAGCGCTGCGTCTTCTTCGTGAGCAGTCCGAACTGGTTCTGGAGGTAGCCCGTGAGGTTCGCCTCTGCGGGCACGATCAGCACCTCGTACTTGCCGCTCTGACCGAGATACGGCCCTGTGCCGAGGTAGGGCCCCGTGCCGTCGTAGAGCGTGCCCTTCGGCGGGAACTTCGTGTCCTTCACGCCGAGGATCTCCTGCATCCGCGCGTAGATGTCCTCGCAGCGCTGCGCGTACAGGTGGGAGCGCAGCCACGGGTCGAGGATCTTCGACTTCGGGTCGACGTCGGGGAGCACCGCCTGCAAGCGCGTGAGCTCGCCGCGAATCTTCTCCTTCTCCTCCTGCTTCACCTTGTGAGGCGCGAGCGCGATCCCGATCTCGAAGTGCTCGGTCTCGATCCACCTGATCTCGCAGGTCGGGAGCACGCCGTCGACCTTGCGCGTCGACTCTTCCTTGCCGAAGGCGAAGTCGCCGTGGCTCACGACGCCGGCCTTCTCCATCAGGGCCTTGTCGCCCTTGCACCACGGGCACAGGCTCGGGTCGTTCTTGCGCAGGTCCTTCGACTGCGCCGAGGCGGGCAGGAGTGCTGCGCCGAAGAGCGCGAGCACGAGAGCGAGGGGGCGCAGGATCTGCATGGCGTCGTGCCGCGGCCTAGCCGCCCTCCTTCCACTTCTTCGCGAGCTCGATGGCCTCGAACACGGGCAGGTTCGCGATCGGAAGGTCGCCGTCGACGATGCCGCGCATGGCGTTGATCGCCGCGATGCGGATCGAGTTGTCGGTGTTGTCGAGGTAGGGCTTCACCTGCGCGAGCGCATCCTTCGTGCCGCAGCCCGCCAGGAGGTTGAGCGCCGCGACCTTCTGCTTGCGGTCCTCCTTCGCGAGCAGCTCGACTGCGAACTTCGTCGACTCGCCGTCGCGCACGCCGTCGAGCGCTGCGCGGATCTCGGCGCCTTTCTTGCCCCAGTCCGCGACCGCCGTGCGCGCGATCACGTCGAGGCCCGCGTGCGAACCCGCCGACGTCGCGCACAGCGCCGCTGCGTAGACCTCGCCCTGCGCGCCGTCGTCCTTCGTCTCCTTTTCCGCGGCGATCTTGGCTTTCGCGAGTGCGTCCTCGGCGCTCTTTTGCAACGCGTTGTCGGGGAACGCTGCGCAGCGCGACAGCGCCCACGTGCGCACCTCGCGCGACTTGTCCGCAAAGAACGGCGCGAGCAGCCGCGTGTGCTCCGCGCCGGTGACGTGGTCGAGCACGGCCTCGATGCGCAGACGTGCCTCGACGTTGCGCTCCTTGCCCATCGCCGCGAGCAGCGAGGGCGCCACCATCGGCCCCGCGGCGGTGAGCGCGGCGTCCGCTTGCTCTGCCATCTCCGGTGTGCCCGCCTTGCGCAGCCGCTCCACGTCGGTCTTCACCGTAGCTGCCTTGTCGCCCGGGATCGCGGGCCACTCGGTCGCGTGAGTGACTTCGACCTTGGCGTTCGGCTTCGCCGCATCGCCCTTCTGCTTGAACAGTGGATCCTGCGCGGAGGCGCAGGGCAGCGTGAGGAGAGCGGCGACGAGGAGGTGCTTCAACGCTTGCGGCCTTGCATGCGGTGGAGGAGCGCTGCTGGCGCGATGTCGGCCCACGCAGGGTCGACGACCGTCAGCTGGTGCTCATCGTACGCACTGTCCACGCGTTGCTTGACCGTCTCGGGCGGAAGCCAGTGAAAGAGGAAGGCTTCGAGCTTGACGGTGGTCGCCATCGGCACGGGCGCTTCGGTGCGGCCGAGGCGGCGCAGCACGATGAAGGCGCCGACCTCTTCGATCGGCTCGCTCCATTCGTTGTCGGGCAGGTCGAGGGCCACGCCCCAAGGCAGGATGCCGAGCTCGCCGAAGCCGCCTTCGAGCACCTCGCCGATCGTTCCGTCGGGTCGCACGGGGCCCGTGAAGGTGCCCGCCGCGAGGGAGTCGCGCAGCGTCCGAGCTTCGGACTTGGCCTTGGCGTGGGCCTCGGGGTCGAGCAGGCGCGCGACATGCCGCGGTAGGACGATATTGGTCAGCGCGAGGCGGCGCAGGTGGTTGGGGCTCGCCGCGGGTTCGAGGCGCTCGACGTAGACGCTGGCTTCGTCGACTTCGTGGGCCTCGATTGCGTGCTCACCGTCGAGCGCGAAGGCTACGCAGGAAGCGAACTGGGGCGCGGGCGGCGCCGTGGGTGCGTCGGAGCAGGCGACGGCGAGGAGCGCCGCCGCCGCGAGCGCGAGGGGGGAGCGCACGGAGTCTCTTCCTAGGCTTCGAGGCGGACGTCGAAGCGGCTGACGAACTGCAGCGAGCGCGAGGTGAGGAACTCGTAGGTCTCGAGCACGTGCTGCTCGAGCGGCTCGAGCCCGCGCGCGACGAGCACGGGCGGGAAGGAGGCCTGATTCTCGAGGAACAGGGAGCGCGGGTCGCCGTGGAAGGACTCGATTCGCAGCGCGTGGGCGTTGGGCTGGGTCTCGTTGGGCGGGAAGACAAGGCGCAGGCCGTAGAGCTGCGGCGCGCGCCCGAAGTCCTCGACCTCGTCGGAGAAGCTGAACATGCCCTCTTTCATGTACTCGCGCGAGTCGCGGAAGCAGCGCGGGTTGGCGAGCATGCGCAGCGTCACCTGATGCGCGGTCAGGACTTGGATGCCGAGCAGCTCGCAGGCGGTCTGCGAGATGCGGCGCACGCGCTGGGCGAACTCCTCGACGGTCATCGCCGAGAGTTCCTCGCGGAACACCATGCGGTCGCTGGCGAAGCTGACCGACGAGATCGCGCCCGGTCGGGCGGCGGGGTTGGAGAGCGCGGCGCCGTCTTGCAGGACCGCGAAGTCGGTGTAGGCGGGGTGGCCCTGCTCGAAGAGCTGGTTGTGCAGGCGCTGGAGCCGATTGGGGTCGGGCTCGATGAGCGGGTGGAGGAGCTCACTCTGCAGGGCGATCGTGCGGGGTGCGTAGTGGAGGTCCATCGAGAGCTAGTTTAGGACGCCTTCGACGACTCCCAAGGACGGCTTTTCCCGTCGGGCGGGGGTGCGGCGGGGGCCTGGGGGCCCAGCGCTGGGCCTCGCGGGCGGAAAATACCCCTCGTTCGTTAACCTTCTCGGCCCGCGGGCCGTAATCAGCCCGCCGGGCCGCATCCGCGGTCCAGCCGTTCGACTGACACCCTCCGAAGCGGGTCCCGCCCGGGCCCCGATCCCCCGAAATCCGACCCATGCTGTCGCACCTCGGCCTCTGTCTGCTCGCCCTCGCCCCGCAGGGCGCCCCCGCCTCGATCCAGCCCGCCGCCGCGGGCGCCAAGGTCGCTCTCGCAGCGCCGGCCCAGAACGGCGGCTCGCTGTTCGGGGAGCCCGTGGTCGTGCACGGCCGCCGCATCACCGACGACGAGATCAAGCGCTTCCTGTGCGCCAGCGTCGGCGCCCGCGACTTCGACACCTTCAAGTTCACGATCCTCGTCGACGAGGAGCTGCAAAAGCGCCGCGAGGCCGGCGAGTCCGCGGAGAAGCTCGCGAGCTACGAGGTCAGCGACGCCGAGCTCGACGCCCGCATCGAGCGCGAGCGCAGCGACTTCAACCTGCGCTACCCGACCCTCGACTTTGCGCTCGAAGTCGGCCGCGCCGAGCTCTCGCTCGGACTGTTCCGCGAGCGCCTGCGCCAGACGATGCGCTTCGACCGCGTGTTTCGCCCCGAGAACCCCGCGGACTGGCCGGAGATCACCAA
>JBIKYW010000122.1:0-8215 GCA_044355055.1 Planctomycetota bacterium
CTCGGGCAACTCCGCGGCGAGCGCACGATTCTTCGTCAGCACTTCGCGATCCGCGGGCGTCATGGGCGTCGCGAGCATGCACACCCACGCCTCGGCGCTCTGCACGGCGGGCCAGCGCTCGATCGGCTCGGCTACGTCCTTCGAGCGCTTCTTCTCCGGCATCGCAAAGTTGCAGCGCATCCACAGGCCGAAGTCCTGCTCGAGCTCGTAGAGATCGGTGCCGATGGACTCGCGCAGCTTCGCAAGCTCGGGCTGCGCCTCGAGCACGTGGTCGACATGGACTTCGAGGAGCGCGCGCAGCAGCTCCCGCGCAGGATCGCCCTCGGCATGGATCCGTTCTTTGGATAGCTTTTCGTCGCGCCGCAGGTCGTTGACTTGCTTGCGCAGCTTGTCGACTTCGGCGAGCGTCGGTTTGTCGAGGCGCGAGCTGACGAGCTTGGCTGCGGACTTCTCGAGCTCGGCCAAATACGTCTTCTCGCTCTTGCGCGCGCGCTCGTCGCACTTCTTGATGCGCTCCTCGACGATGCGCTGCAGCGCGCGCGCGCCGCTCTCACCAAACAGCAACAGACGCTCTTCGAGGGCGACGCGCTCGTCGAGCGTGAGCTTCGGGTTGCGCAACCGAGCGGCGAGTTCGGTCACCTCTTCTTGCTGGAACGAAGCCTCGGCGAGCAATGCAGGGGCGGCGTGGACCGCGCAGCACAGGGAGAGGATCCAGCCGAGAATCATGGGCGAAAGATCATAGCGCGCACCCGTCGACGGGCTACGTCCGCACTCAACGCGGGATGCGGCCCAGCGTGTAGTAGGCGCGATCGTGCAGCAGAGGCTCGCCGTCCGCCGCGGAGAGCGAGAGCTGCAGCTCGTGCACGTAACCGCGCCGCAGGGGATCGATCTCGAGCGCAACGCGGCGACCATCCGCCGAGACCAGCGCCGACTTCACCGCGCAGACCGCGGTGTCTGTCTCAGGGCTGCCGTACGGCTCGTGCAGCAAGTACGTGTAGCTCGACATCTTGTAGCTCGCGATGTCGGAAGCCTGCTTCGCGTCGACGGAGCGCGTGAACACGAGCTCGAAGCCGCGCGGCGTCGCGTGCATTTCGCGCACCTCGAACGGTACTTCGCCCGTCCATGCAAGCCGCTGCAAGCCCATCGTCTTGCCGCCGAGACTGCCCCAGCCGCGATCCGTCTGTCCGCAGAGCAGACGACCCTCGGAGTCCCAAGCGACGCGGATGATCCCGCACTGGAAACCGAGACGGAACGGGAAGCACGCGCCTTGCCAGTGCCCGTCGACTTGCTCGAGCGCGACGCGCATCACGGACGACTGGTACTGATCGCACACGAAGAGCTGCCCGCCGAAGGGGCCGAACTTTCCGCCGGTCTCGTCCCACACGAATCCCGCGGGAGAGCGCCCCATCTTGTCGTAGGGGAACCACACCGCGGGCAGCTTGAAGCTCGGCATCAGCGCCTCGACTTCCGGCATCTTCGTGCCGTTCGGCGGCTCGGCCGGCCGAGTGAACTGCCACAGCGGGTCCTCGCACGCGAACGTCCCCCACGGATGACCGTGGAAGTCGCCCGGCTCGATGTGTGCGAGCTTGCTGGCACCGCACCACTCGCCTTGGTTGTCCGTGTAGAAGAGCTCTCCACTCGGCGCGAAGCCGACGCCGGCAGGCGAGCGCAGCCCACACGCCATCGGCGTCATCGCACCGTCCGGCGCGATCTTCAGCGCAAAGCCGCGCCACTTCGCGCGGCCGAAGGGCTCGTCGCCGAACGGCTTGTTCGTCGTGATCCAGAAGTTGCCATCGCGGTCCACGGCGGGCCCGAAGTTGTACTCTCGGTAGTTGCCCGAGATCGGCCACGCATCGCAGACGGTCTCGACCACATCGGCGCGGCCGTCGCCGTCGGAGTCCTTCATCCGCGAGAGTTCGCCGCGCTGCGTGAAATAGATCCAGCCATCGCGCTCGACGAGCCCGAGCGGCTCGTGCAGTCCCTGCGCGTAGCGCACGAACTTCGGGGTATCCGTGAACGCGTCGGCCACGGTCCACACCTCGCCGCGCCGCGTGCAGGCCATCACGCGTCCGTCGGCGAGCTGGAGCAGCCCGCCGACCTCGAGCTCGACTCCCGCGGGAATCTTGCAGGTCTCGATGCGGTAGTAGCGCTCTTCGCGCGAGCCATCTTGCAGCAGCGCGAGCGCCGCGAGGATCGGGAACATCACGGCGTCACCTCCCACTCGGCGCGAGCTTCGCGAACTTGATTCCTGCTATCGAACTGGAGCTCCTCGCCGCTGTGACGCAAGCGGAGCACGGGCGCGGGCCCCTCCGCAGGCGCGCGTGCCACGAGCTTCCGTGCGAGGATCGCACCGCCCTTGCGCAGCCGCGGCTCGAAGGTCTCCTCCACTTCGACACCGCCGATCACGTAGCGGAACACGGGCCGCTGTGCAGCGTCGAGTCGCCAGCCGCGTGGCTCGGGAACGAGCTCAGCGTCCGCCACGAGTGCGCCGCCCGCGGGAAACTCGTACGCATTCTCCGCCGGAGGCCGCTCGAGCGCGCCGGCGCGGCCGTTCCACGTGCCTCCCGCGTTGAAGAACCGACCGCGCCACGCCCAAACGGCGCGCGCGTGTTCGAAGTCCCACGCGTAGTGCACCTGCTCCGGCAGCCCGACCATCAGTCCGCGCGGCGTGTGTCCACGCAAGAACACTGCGCAGATCGACGGACCGTCAGCGGGCACAAGCTCGAACTCGCGCTCGGGCACGATCAGTCCATCCGGCAGCGGCATCGAGGGACCGAGCGAGAGGTACTGCCACAGTGCCTCGACTTGCCTCGCGGGATCGCCGTCGAGGACATCGGAGATCGGACTGCGCTGCACCTTGCCCGACGGCGTGTCGATCACCTGCCACATCTCCGGCATGCGCGTGTTCATGCCGAGCGACTTCGGATCGGCGAGCAACTGTCGGAACCACGCTCCGCGGATGCGCTCGTGCACGGTGGCGAGATCGACCGCGGGAATGCCGAGCGACTCGGTGCCGTTGAAACGATGGCATTGGATGCAGCCCAAGCCCGACTTGCCCGCGAGCTTGCGACCCGCTTCGACGAGCACGGGATCGAACTCGGGATCGGCGTCCTTCACGTCATGCGCATCGACAGCTCCGAAGAGCGCTGCGAGTGTTCCGACGTTCGGAGCGCCGTAGATTGGCATGCGCGTCGCGATGTACGGCCTCACGCGCGCACCCTCGACGAGGACGCGCGCGAGCCAATCTCCGTGCAATTTCGCACCGACGCGATCGAGCAGCGGCGGAAGGCGCCCCTCGTTGCCGAGATCCGCTTCGACGGCCTCGTTGAAGTACTCCGCTCGCGCGAGGTCGGGTCCACCCTGTCCGTCGCGACGGTGACACGCACGACAGTCGAGGCGCGTGAGTGCGTGTTCGAGTTGCTGCGCCTCGGTGCGCGGCTGCGCGAGCGCAGCGGCGTCATGAACGAGCGCGCGCAGGCCCGCCAGCAGGTCCGCATCGACGCGGTAGCGGGGAGCGCCGTCATCCCCGCGCTCCGACAAGCAGCCGCTTCCGAGCTTGTCGCTCAATTGTGCAAGCGGCACGGCGCGAGGCGCCTCGATTCCGCGGTCCTCGATCACGTGACAGGCGCCGCAGCCGAGCTCGACGAAGCGCTCGCGCCCGCGCGCGACCTTGCGTGAATCGAGCTCGAATCCCGCGTCTCCAGCGGTCATCGTGCCGCTGCCGTGCGAAAAGAACTTCCCCGGCAGAAGCTGCTTCTCTCCGCCCGGCGGCTGCCACTCGACGCCCAGCTCCTCGCCCCCGCTGTGCTCGTACATGGCGACCACCATGCTGTGCGAGCCCGCTTCGAGATGGATCTCGCCGGAGCGCTCCGTCGGCGCGTGGTCGCCGTCGTTCGCGACGACGTGGCGTCCGTCGACATACAGATTCGAGCCGTCGTCGGACCACGTCCAGAACGTGTAGGTTCCAGCGACCTCGACCTCGAACATGCCGGAGAACTCAAACGCAAAGTTGTCGGGCCGATGCTCCGGCAAGCCGTCGAGCGTGTCGAGCGTGCCCTCGCGCACAGGCTTAGCGCCGCCAAAACCCGGCGTCGCGCTCGAGAACGTGCCCTCGAAGTAGCTGTAGCGCCAGCCCGGCTTCGATTGCAGACCTTCGGGACCGAATCGGTGGCGCAGCAAGTACGTCGCGATCGCGTGCGACTCGCGCTCGTCGAGGAGGAGCGACGGCATCCGTCCCGACGGACGCGCGGCGAGCGGGTCGCGCAAGAACGCAGCGAGCGCGTCGACGTCCGTGTCGAACGCCGTCGCGCCGAGCGTCGCCGCGACTTGCGGTGCGATGCGCTCTTCCGCGGGAAACGACCAGAGCGAGCGCTCGAGGTCGGCGGCCGCCTCCTGCGGCTCGTGGCACGCGACGCAACCGACCTCGTGATAGAGCCGTCGCCCGAGCTCGAGTTCCGCGATCTCGACCTCGCGTTCGACTTGCGCGAGCGGTCCGCCTTGCGCGGCCAAGTAGTGCACGAGCTCGTCGAGCGCGCCCTCGCGCTCGCGCTCGGGCAGCGTCCTCAAGAGATCGGGCATCGCGGTGCCGGGCTTCGCCGCGTGCGGGTCGCGGAGCCAGCGGCGCAGGCCCTGCGGCGTCTTCCGCGAGCCGATCGCAATCAAGGAAGGCGCGGATTCCGGCGCGATGCGCTCGGAATCACTCGCGTGGCAGGCCGCGCAACGCATGCGAGCTGCAGCGAGCTCGACCGCCGGGCGTTCCACATCCGAGAGCGAACGCGTGACCACGGGGGTCGCGGCTTCCGGTCGAGTGCAGGCAGCGAGCGAGAGCGCGAGCAAGAGCGACACAGAAAGCGCTTGAGGGCTCATGGTGCGACGGGTCGGATCATCGGCTGCCCGCGCGGCTTCGGCAACGTCCCCGTGCGCCGCTGAAGCTCCGCGCCACTGGAATCCGATAGGGTTAGGGCCGAGATTGCTCCCATGAAAGCTCTCTACGCTCTCCTCGCCGGCGGCGTCGCGCCGTTCGGCCTGTGGCTCGCACGCGGAACCTGCTGAGGGGACTGGAAACGGACGCTCGGTCTGGGCGTCGGACTGGCGGGAACCGCCATCGCACTCCAGCTCAGCCAAGAAGCGCGCGCAACGAGTCCCGGCGCGCTCGCTTGGGCTGCGACGGCGCTCGCCGTTCTCGACATCGTCGGCGTGGTCGCGATCGTGTTCTTGCCGGTCGTCTCGGCGGGAAAGTGAGCTTTCGGCTCAGCGCGCGCGGAGTGCCTGCAGCGCACGAGCGAGCGAAGTCGCCGCGCACGGCACCTCGAAGGCCTGATCGCCGCGCTCGCGCACGTCGATCACGAGGGGCTGCGCAAAAGGCACCTCCACTTCGCGCCAGGCGCTCTCCGTGCGATGCACGACATGCAGCGTCACCTGCACCTTCCCCGTGAGGATGGCGTCGCAGCGCGCGACACCATTCCCGCCGAACTCGGGCTGCGGCAAGTTCCAAGTGACGGCCTTCGACTGTGCGGGCAAGGGCTGAAAATGGAGCGTCAGGAGCGTGGGCAGCGTCGGTAGCTCGCAATCACCCGAGAGCGTGAAGCGCAGCTGGGGCGCGGAAAGCAGCGTCACGTCGCGATCCTCGCTCACTTCGCCGAGGAACTGCGTCGAGTGCCCTTCGGCCGTGACAGTGACACTCGGCGCGCGCTCGCTCACGAGCAGGCGCGAGATACCGCGACTCGTCGGCGCGTACTCGATGTGCTCACCCTCCGAGTCGACTCGGCGCACGAGCACCGCGAGTTCGCCTCCGAAGGGCTCGCCCCGTTCGTCGAAAACGCGCAAGGTCACCGTGCGATGCCCCGAGCGTAGGTCCAGCGGATCGAGCCGCGGATCGCTCGTGCGCTCGCCCGCGATCGCGAACACGCCGTCCACTTGGCCGAGCAGCGCGTAGCCATCTGCCGCGCGCACACTCACGGAGTACTCACCAGGCGCGACCCCGCGGAACACGAACCGACCATCGGGCTCGGGACGCACGCGGAGTTCGCTGTCCCAGCCATCCGCACTCGGCACACGGGGCGTGGCCAGCACGAAGAGCCTCGACAGCGGCAGCGACGGATCGACGACGAGCCGTCCGGCGAGTTCGGCGCGAGGTGCGAGCACGAGCTGCAAGTCCGCCGTGCCACTCGACGCGCGCACCGTGGCGCTGCGCAGCTGGTCCTTGGACGCGGTGAGCTCCAGTTGCGCGAAGCTCGGCGCGCGCAACGCGAAGCGCCCGAGCTCGTCGGTTCGCACTCGCAGCTCGGTCAGCGGCTCGAGGTAGTTTTCTCCGGGCTCCGAGTGGCGCAGCGACGGCAGCACCCACGCGCCGCACACCGGCGTGAACTCCGCGGACACCACGCGCCCCGACGCGAAGACCTCGAGCGGCTCCAGCACGAAGTCCCCGAGCTCGATGCGCGAATCGAGCGGCGAGGCCGCAAGCCGACGCAGGCCGCTCGCAAGTTCCGAGCCGTCCGCGGCGCGCTCGACGAGCGAGAGGTTGAGCTCCGTGTCCGCGATCCACGCCGAAGGCTCGATCTCGAACTCGAAACGGCCATCCGACCGCGTGACACGCTCGCCGCCGAGTGCGATGCCGCCTTGTTGACCCTCGAGGACGAGCTGCAGCTCGACCTTGGCTTCCGCGCGCGCCTTTCCGTCCGGTGCGAGCGCGCGCCCCGCGAGCCGCAGGCCGCGCTGGCCGAGTCGCACGTCGATCACGAGCTTTTCCGCGTCGGAGCGAAGCGGTCCGCCGATCGCGCGCTGCACCGCTCCGCCGCGCAACGGCACGACGCTCGCGATCAACTCGCGCTCGGGCTGCACGCAGCGAAAGCTGACGTTCGCGCCGTCGTGGATGCGCCGCCGCGCGCCGACGAGCCAACTCGGATCGAGCTCGTCGAAGTCGACGTCCTCGCCCGGCGCATAGCCGAGCACCACGTCGAACACGCCTTGCGCGGGCGCGCCGTCCTCCCCGAGCACGCGCACTTCGCACGTTCCGCCGCTCGCGGCGATCAGCGTCACAGCCTCCGTCGGAGGCGAATCGACCGAGAATTCGTGCTCGACCGTCGGCTCGACAAGCTCGTCGAGCACGAGCGCGGCCATTTCGCTGCCGCCGCTCCAACGAGCGAGCGCGAAACCCGCGTGCTCGAAACGGACGATCCCATCCGCGTTGCTCCGCTCGCGCAGCTCCGGCAGCTCGCGCGGGTCGCCATCCGTTCGAAGCGCGACTGCGAGACCCGCCGTCGGCATGCCCGCTTCGTCCACGACGCGCGCGACCAGAGCGAAGTCACGCTGCATCACGACCGTCAGCGGCGGCGACTCGCCGTGCACGAACTGCGCAATCCCGAACCAGCCCTCCGAGCGAGCGAGCACGACGACCCCATGCTTGGTGTCCCCCACCGTCGCGAAGCCGGAAGCGTCCGCGATTTCACGTTGGGCGCTCGCGAGCAGCGTGCGCGCCACCTCGGAGTTCATCAACCGATCGACGATCTCGAGGTTTGCGTTCGCGGAGTCGCCGAGCGCGGGCCACCAAAGCACTTCTGCGCTCGCGACGGGCTCGAAAGTTCCCCCCGCGACCACTCGAACGCGCAGCTCGCCTTCGACGTTCGGAGTCTCCTGCGCTTGTGTAGGCGCGGCCTCCGAGCGTGCGGGAGTCGCTTCAGCGGGCTCCGCCTGCTCGCGTGGCTCGCGCGGCTCCGCCGCCGACTCGGCGCTCTCGCGCGCCCCGCCTTCCACTACAACGGGCGCAGTCGGAGCGCGGCTCGACCACCACAACGCCATCGACGCGACGGCCAAGAGTGCTGCCGCGGCCCACCATCGAGAACGACTCATGGACGGCGCAGCGCCTCGATCGTGGCTTGAAGCGCTTCGGACGGACAGCGCACCTCGACGACCTGCTCCGCCGGCAGCTCGCGCACTTGGAACTCGAAGGGCGGATCCGTCGGGATCTCGCGCGACTCCCAGCGGTCGCCGACGAGAGTCAGCGTGAAGCGCAGCTTGTACTTTCCGAGGTGGCGCACGCGGCAGGACGCGCGACCATCTGCATCGAACCAGGGCTGCTCGAAGTTCCAAGAGAATCCGGCTTTGTCCCCAGCTTCGTGCTCGGCGCGAACGCCGAGCCGCATGTCCTGCGGCAGATCGACGGCGTCGATGAGGCGATAGGTCACCTTCGGCGCGCGACGCATCACCACCGTGCGCG
>JBIKYW010000123.1:0-8193 GCA_044355055.1 Planctomycetota bacterium
TTGTCGAGCTCTTCGGGTGTTTGATTCCAAACCTTGGTGAACGCGCGCTCTTGCTGAGCGAGAAGCTTCGCGGGGCGCTCGGGCCCGTAGTCGGGGATCGGCTCGGCGAGCTCGAACAGCAGCGCGCGCGCCGTCTCGGCCCGCGCGGACAAGATCCAGTCGACCGCGGCCCAAGCGATCATGTGCTCGCGCGGCTGGATGTCCTCGTAGCCTTTCCACGCCATCATGTCGCGCCACTTCGTGCAGGCCTCGTTCTTCACGAGTCCGTAGACACGCGGCTCCCAGATGTAGAGCTTGTCGGCCTCGAGGTCGCCCGTGCCGCCCGCGTTCCACTGGTTCCAGCGCTCGTCGACCTTGCGCGCGAACCAGTGCGCCACGCCGTAGCGCAGCCAGTTCGGCGGCGCTTGGTGCGAGTCGCGGTAGCCGTCGAGCAGATTCTGCGCGAGCGCGCCGATCACCGCGGTGTGCAGGCAGATGTCGAGGTCGCGGCCATTTTGCTCGAAGCTCTCCCAGTTGATGGCGAGGATGTAGCCGTCCGGCCACTTCGCGCGGTAGCTGTACTCCGGCTCGACTTGGAAGTGCGCGCGCAGATAGCGCGCCATCGCGCTCGCGCTCTCCGTGATCAGTAGCGTGAACTTGTTCTTCTGGCCCAGATACGGGCCCTGGCCCATGGGGCGGCCCTCCTTGGCCTTGGCTTCGAGGCTGAGGAAGTCCTCCTCCTTGATGCCAAACGCGCGCGAGAAGTCGGCGTAGAGCTTCTCGCAGCGCTGCGCGTAGAGATGCGCTCGCAGCCATGGGTCGAGCTTCGCCGGTGCCTTGAAGCCGCGCAGCCGCTTCTTCATGGCTGCGAACTCGGCTTCGAGCGCGGCCTTCTCGATCGTGTCGCCCTTGGGGCGGTAGCTCTCCAAGGTCGAGGCGATGCGGAAGTGCGCGGTTTCGAGGAAGAGCACCGGGATCCCGCCGAGCGCGGAGCGCACTCCCTCGGAGTCGTGCGTCTCCGTCCACGGCATCGCACCCGTGCGGACGATGCCGAGCCGCTCGAGCGCCGCTGGGTCGCCCTTGGTGTAGGGGTCGACTTCTGCGAATTCCTCGAGCGAGGTGTCCTGCGCGCGAGCGAGCGGCGCGCCGCACCAGAGCGCGAGAAACGCGAGCAGGGCAGCCCACGTCGTGCGCGGACTGCCCTGCGTTTGGAGGATCATCGCGAAAGTTTCGAGCGCCTTCGCGGACGCTACTTGCCCGAGCTCGCGGGCTTCTCCGCGTCGGCCTTCGCCTCCGCCTTGCGCAGCTTGAGCTCCGCCGTCGCTTGATCGAGCGAGCGGAAGACCTCGTCCTTTTGCTTGCGCGCGGCTTCGAGCTCGTCCTTCGCCTTCTTGAGCTTCTTCGAGTCGGGCCCCTCGCTCTCGAGGAGGTCGTCGATGCGCTTCTCGGCGGCGAGGAACTGCGTGTCGACGCGGTCGAACTCGTCGATCAGCTTCTGCATCTTCTTGACGGTCGGCTCCGGTTCCTTGGTGTAGGAAGCGCGCAGCACGGCCGTCATCGTGTCCCACAGCTCGACGCGCGAGCGCTCGCTCTCGAGCGCCTTGCGCACGCTGCCGTCGGCGGTCCCGAGGAACATGTGCTCGGGATCCTTGTCGTCGAACAGGTTGTGGAACGGGTGGTCCTTCTCGAGCACGTCCACCGGCAGCTTGACGCAGTGGAACCAGCGCGAGAGCAGGAAGGTGCGCTCGTTGTCGACCTTGCCGCGCGAGAGCAACGCGTCGTCGGTGCCGTTGCAGGTCTTGCACTCGCGCAGGACGAGCAAGGGGCGCGGGTCCTTGCCCGCGATGTAGGCGAGCGCCTCTTCGCGCGAGAGAGCGCGGCGCGCCGCCGCGGCCTTCGAGCGGCCGTCGTCGGAGACCTCGGGTGCCTTGTACGTGGGGTACTCCCACGCGAGCTTGAGGACGCTCTTCGCGGTCGGACCGCGCAGGACCTCAGGCAGGCTGGCTCCGCCCGAGGCGGGACCGGCACCACTGGGAGGCGGGGGACCAGCCGGAGGCTGGAAGGACGGGGGCGAACTCGCCCCACCGCGGCCCGTTCATCACCCCGGGAGGGCGCTGGCCGGGATTCCGACCGACGCCACGAACGTCATGGCGAGCGCCAGACGACGGAATTGTTGGTAGTCCAAGCGGGTCTCCTTCGAGAGGGGAGCGAAGAGCGGCGCGCTCTTGCCTTGAGTGAGCCTAGCCTCGGCAGCCGTCCAAGGGACCCGTCCAGTCGGGTTTTTGGCTCCGCCGCGGGCGGCTTGGGCGGGCGCGGCACCTCGGGCCGAGCATCCGGCGCCTTCGGCGACCCGAGGGCGGGCCGCGGCGGCCGATTTCTGGGGGCCACGGGGCTAGTCCCCTGCGGATTGTGAGCGAGAAAAGGCGTATCTATACTCCTTGCCCCAACGGATGATCGGGGGAGACCCCGCTCAGCCCAGCCCATGCTCGTCCGACTCCGCAAGAACCTCTCCGAGCCCGAACGGGCCGCCGTGCTCGCGCTGGCCCGGGAACTCGGCTACGAGGTCCGCGCCCTCGAGCCCCGTCGGGACCTCTTGGAGCTCTCTGGCCGGGGTGCCCCCGACCACCGCTCCCGCTTCGAGGACTTGGTCGGCGTCGAGGCCATCTTGGACGCCGGGGAGGCCCGCGAGCGCTTCCAGCGCGCCCCCGGGGCCCCCGACACCCTCGTCAAGGTGGGGGAGGGCCGTTTTGGCGCCGGGCACGTGACGGTCATCGCCGGTCCCTGCGCGGTCGAGTCCTCCGAGCGCCTCGCGGAGATCGCCCGCGGCGTGCGCGCCCGCGGCGCCACCGTGCTGCGCGGGGGCGCCTACAAGCCGCGCACCTCGCCCTACTCGTTCCAAGGCACGCGCGAGCGCGGACTCGAGATGCTCGCGCGCGTCAAGCTCGAGACCGGCCTCGCGGTCGTGACCGAGGTGCTCGACCCGCGCGACGTCGAAGCCGTGGCCGAGGTCGCGGACCTGATCCAGATCGGCTCGCGCAACATGGCGAACTCCGCGCTGCTCACCGAGGTCGGCCGCCAGCGCAAGCCCGTGCTCCTGAAGCGCGGTTTCTCGGCCACGCTGCGCGAGTTTTGCCTCGCGGCGGAGTACGTGCTCGCCGAGGGCAATCCCAACGTGATCCTGTGCGAGCGCGGCATCCGCGGCTTCGATCCGTCGACGCGCAACGTGCTCGACGTCGGCGCGGTCGCCGCGCTGAAGCGCATGACGCACCTGCCGGTGATCGTCGACCCGTCGCACGCCGCGGGACGAGCCGACATCGTGCGTCCGCTCGCCCGCGCGGGTCTCGCCGCGGGCGCCGACGGCATCATGGTCGACGTCCACACCGCGCCGAGCGAGGCGCACTGCGACGGCCATCAGGCGATTTCTCTCGAAGAATTTGGGCGTATCTCCGCGGACGCGCAGGCCCTTGTCGCGCTCGACGGCAAGCGCCTCTCCTCCTCCGTGGAGCTCCCCCGTTGAAGCGCAAGCCGTTCCTCGCCGGAAACTGGAAGATGAACCTCGACCGCAAGCAGGCGGTCGAGCTCGCGCGCGCGCTGCGCGATGCGCTCACGCCCGAGGTGCTCGCCGAGCGCGACGTCGCCGTGTTCCCGCCCTTCGTCTACTTGGACGAGATCGTGCGCGCGCTGTCGGGCTCCGGCATCAAGGTCGGCGCCCAGAACCTGTGCGATGAGAAGAACGGCGCCTTCACCGGCGAGGTGTCGGCCGAGATGCTCGTCGACGTCGGCGCGACCAGCGTGCTGGTCGGTCACAGCGAGCGTCGCCACCTCTACGGCGAGGGCGACGAGCTCTGCAATCGCAAGGTCGCACGCGCGCTCGGCGCCGGGCTCTCGGTGGTCCTGTGCGTGGGCGAGAAGCTCGACGAGCGCGACTCGAACCGCACCGACGCCGTGATCGGTCGCCAGCTGACCGCGGGCTTGAAGGGCGTCGACGCCGCGGCGCTCGCGCGCGTGACGATCGCCTACGAGCCGGTCTGGGCCATCGGCACGGGCCGCAACGCGACTCCCGAGCAGGCGGGTGCCGCCCACACGCACCTGCGCGGCGTGCTCGCCGGTCTGTACGACGCCCGCCTCGCCCAGTCCGTGCGCATCCAGTACGGCGGCAGCGTGAAGCCCGACAACATCTCGACCCTGATGGCCGCGCCCGATGTCGACGGCGCGCTCGTCGGGGGCGCTGCCCTCAAGGTCGACTCCTTCCTAGGAATCGTCCGTTTCCGCTAGAGGCCCGGCATCTGCTAGAGTCCCGGTCCTCCTCTTCGATTCTCACCGTCCGCCACGGAGGCGGGCGCACGCCATGTCGATCCTCACCGTCCTCTGCTACATCCTCTTCGTCCTCGCGGCGATCGTCCTGATCGTCGTCGTCCTCCTTCAGGAAGGCCGCGGTGGCGGCTTCGGCGAGGCGCTCGGCGTCCACGGCCGCGAGACCTTCGGTCCCGGCTCCAAGGGCATCAACACGTTCACGGGCTGGACCGCCGGGGTGTTCCTCGCGTCGGCGCTCGTGATCCACTACATGAACAAGACGCCGCAGACGGCGATCGACTCGATCCCGACCGCGCCGAGCGTGCTGCCGACCGACTCCGGTGCGGGCGCTCCCGCCGACGGCGCCGGCGCTCCGGCGCCCGCCGACTCGACCACGCCGCCTTCCAACCAGTAGCGCCATGAATCAGGAACAAGTCCTCGACCTGTTCCGGCGCACCAACGCGATGCTGGAAGGTCACTTCCTGCTCTCGTCGGGCCGCCACTCCAATCGTTACTTCCAGTGCGCGCTGCTGCTCGCGGATCCGCGCAAGGCGGAGCAACTCGCGCAGGCGGTCGCCGCCAAGCTGGAGGTCACGCCCGACATCGTGGTCGGCCCTGCGATGGGCGCCGTGACGTGGGCCCACGAGGTCGCGCGCGCGCTCGGGCTGTGCTCTTACTTCACGGAGCGCGTCAACGAGAAGTTCGCGCTGCGCCGCGGTTTCCACCTCGAAGCGGGCCAGCGCGTGCTCGTCGTCGAGGACGTGCTCACCACCGGCGGCAGCTGCCGCGAAGTGTTCGAGGTCGTGCGCAGCTACGGGGCGATTCCCGTGGGCGTCGCGTCGATCGTCAATCGCTCGGGTCAGGCGAATCCCTTCGAGCAGGACGGCTTGCCGTTCACGTGCCTCGCGCAGGTCGACGTGCAGTCGTGGCTGCCCGAGCAGTGCCCGCTGTGCGCTGCGAAGACGCACGGTCCCGCGATCAAGCCCGGCAGCCGCCCCGGCGCGCTGAAGTCGAGCTAGCGCAAATGCGCTCGATGACCGGCTTCGGCTCCGCGAGTCGGAGCGAGCAGGGGCTGGCACTGCGCGCGGAGGTGCGCGCGGTGAACCACAAGTTCCTGCAGCTGAAGCTGCGCCTGCCCGACGAGCTCGCGGCCCTCGAGCCCGAGATCGAAGCGCGCGTGCGCGAGCGGCTCGAGCGCGGCGCGGTGAACTTGAACGTGTCGCTCGACTCGGCTGCGGCGCTCGCGCCGCTCGAGCTCGACCTCGCGCTGGCGCAGCGCTACCGCGAGTTGCTCGACCGACTCAACTACGAGCTGCGCCTCGGAGCCAAGCTCGGCCTCGACGACATCGCGCGATTGCCCGGTGTCTTCCACAGTGCCGCCGACTCCAAGCGCGTGGCCGAGGCGCGCTCGGTGCTGCTCGCAGTCGTCGATGCCGCGCTGGAATCGCTGGCGGAAATGCGCGAGCGCGAAGGCGCGGCGCTCGCGAAGGACCTCGCGTCGCGCGGGGCCTCGATCGCGGCCCTCGTCGCGCGCATTCGCGCACGCATGCCGACGGTCGTTCGCACGCACCAAGAGAACCTGCATCGGCGCGTCGCCGAGCTGCTCGGTCCGGGAAGCAATCTTGCTCCGACCGACCTCGCGCGCGAGATCGCGTTGATCGCCGACCGCCTCGACGTCACCGAGGAACTCACGCGGCTCGACAGCCACTTGGGTCAGCTCGGCGCCCTGTGCGCGAAGAAAGCGCCCGTGGGGCGTCAGCTCGACTTCCTCGTGCAGGAGTTCCTGCGCGAGGCGAACACGATCGGCTCCAAGTGCTCCGACGCCGAAGTCGCGCACGCGGTGGTCGAACTGAAGAGCGAGATCGAGCGCCTGCGCGAGCAGGTGCAAAACGTGGAGTAGCGCGCGTGGCGAAGCGGGAGACGCTGGTCCGCAAGGGCCAGATGGTGGTGATGAGCGGCCCTTCGGGCGCGGGCAAGAGCACGCTGTGCCGCCGACTGCTCGAGGATTCCCGCGTGCACTTCTCGGTCTCGGC
Source organism: Planctomycetota bacterium (assembly GCA_044355055.1). Classification (GTDB taxonomy): domain Bacteria; phylum Planctomycetota; class UBA1135; order UBA1135; genus F1-120-MAGs118. The sequence goes on from JBIKYW010000123.1 coordinate 6,306, forward strand.
GACCACGCGCAAGCCGCGCACGGGCGAGGTCGACGGCCGCGACTACCACTTCATCACGCCGGAGCAGTTCCGCCAGTTGATCCGCGAGGGCGCGTTCATCGAGCACGCCGAGGTCCACGGCAATCTCTACGGGACGCTGCGCAAGCCGATGGAGGATGCGCTCGCCCGCGGCGACGTGTTCCTGCTCGAGATCGACGTGCAGGGCGCAAACCAGCTCAAGGCGCTCGGCGAGCCCGGCCTCTACGTGTTCGTGGCCCCGCCCGACTTCGAGACCCTGCGCCGCCGCCTCGTCGGCCGCGGCACGGACGCGCCCGAGGTCGTCGAGCGGCGCCTGAAGAAGGCCGAAGACGAGTACCGCGAGCGCGTGAAGTACGATCACGTCGTGATCAACGAGGACCTCGACCGCGCCCTGCAGCAGATCCGCTCGCTGATCGGCCTCGACTAGGGACGTCCGCGCCCCCTCCCCAAAACCAAGCCGATTCGACATGGCCCACATCGTCCTGTGCTCGGGTGCTTCGGTGGCGGTCTACAAGGCCTGCGATCTGGCGAGCAAGCTCGCGCAGGCGGGGCACGAGGTGCGCGCCGTTCTGACCCCGCGTGCGGCGCGACTCGTGAGCCCCCAGCTCTTCGAGGCGGTCACGGGACAGCCCGCGGCCGTCGACGAGTACGGGCCCGAGCGCCGCGGCGCGATGGACCACATCGAGCTGGCCACTTGGGCCGAGCTCTTGCTCGTCGCTCCGGCGAGCGCGGGGTTGCTCTCGCGCCTCGCTCTCGGGCTCGCCGACGACCTCGCGAGCACCGTGGCGCTCGCGCTCCCGGCGGGGCGTCCCCGACTGATCGCTCCGGCGATGAACCCGCACATGCTGGCCTCGCCGCCGATCGCGCGGAACCTCGCCACCCTGCGCGGCGACGGCTGGCGCGTGATCGAGCCCGACAGCGGCCACATGGCCTGCGGCGTCGATGGCAAGGGGCGGCTCCCCGAGCCCCAAGAGCTGGTCCGCGCGGTCGCCGAAGCCCTCGCGGGGCGATGAAGCGCGTCCGCTTCCACGTCGTGGTCACCGCGGGGCCCACCCGCGAGTGGCTCGATCCCGTGCGCTACCTCTCGAACGCCTCGAGCGGCCGCATGGGCTTCGCGATCGCGGCCGAGGCGGCCCGGCGGGGGATGGCGGTGACCCTGATTGCCGGTCCGGTGGGGCTCGCGACTCCGGCGGGAGTGAAGCGGGTCGATGTCGAGAGCGCCCGCGAGATGCTGAGCGCGCTGAGGACGGCGTTCGCGCGCGCCGACGCACTCTTCATGGCGGCCGCGGTCGCCGATTGGCGTCCGGCGCGGCGGCTCGCGGGCAAGTGGCGCGCCAAGGACGGCGGGAGCGCGCGCGCCTCGATCGAGCTGGTGCGGAACCCCGACCTCGTCGCGACGATCGCGCGCTCGAAGGGGGCTCGCAAGGTGGTCGCATTTGCGCTGGAGACGAGCTCCGGACTGCGCCGCGCGCGCGCGAAGCTGCGCTCCAAGAATGCGGACTTCGTCGTGCTGAACGACGCTACGGTCTTGAATAGCGAGCGCGCGACCGTGACGATCCTCTCCGTGGACGGGTCCGTGCGGCGTGTCGAACGCCGCGCGAAGCGCGCCGTGGCTCACTCGCTGGTCGACCTCGTCGATCCGCGGCGGGTCCAGCGCGCTTAGGAACGCGCAATCCTGCGCGCGCCCTTCTCGTCCGCACGGCACTTGCGAGGGGTTGGCAGGGTGGCGCGGAGAGATTCTGCGAAGTCGGTGGAAGGTGGACTGTTCGCGCGCGCGAGCGCGTGGGCCCGCGGACTGTTCGGCGCGGACGACAGTGCGCCGGCGGAGAGCGACGCGAAGGACGGCGCGGGGGCCAAGAAGCGCAAGGGC
>JBIKYW010000124.1:0-8163 GCA_044355055.1 Planctomycetota bacterium
GGGTCGATACGCGGCGCGTATCGAGGTCGAGCACGCGCACCGAGCTCGATTCCGAGTCGGCGAGGAGCACGCGGGAGCCGAGGCGCGCGAGGCCCGAGGGCTGCGCAAGCGCGGCGAGCTCGAACGCCCCATCGCGTCGCTGCTCGCTGCCGTCGCCCGCGAGCGGTCGCACGGAACCCGAGCGTGGGTCGTAGCTCCACACTTGGTGCAGCCCCGCCATCGCGATCCAGAGTTCATCACCGACGACTCTCAGATCCCAAGGTGAGTTGAGCGCGGCGCCGCGCGCAGGCAGCGTGCGCCCGCGCTCGTAGCCTTGGCGGCCGTTGCCCGCGACGGTCTCGATGCTCCCCGTGCGCAGGTCGATCTTGCGCAGGGCATGGTTCAGCGTGTCCGCGACGTACAGCGCGTTCTCGATGCGAGCGAGTCCCTGCGGGCCGCGCAGCATCGCGTCGGCGGCCTCGCCGTCTTCGAAGCCAGCCGTGCCCGAGCCAAATTGCCGCAGAAACTTGCCGTCGAGGTCGAGCTCGAGCACGCGGTGGTTCCCGGAGTCCGCGACCCACAGTCGAGCGAGTGCAGCGTCCGCGAGCAGCTTGCCCGGAAAGCGCAGCTCGCGCGGCAGGGCGCGCTCGCGCTCGAGGCGGAGCGGCAGCGGCGTCGCATCGAAGGCCCCGGGAATGGCGTGGTAGAGCTCGAGCGCCGCTTCGATCAGCGCATCGAGCACGGCTCGCTGCCCTTCGCCCGAGACTTGGCCGAGCATGCGTCCGTCGGGTCCGACGAGCACGAGCGTCGGCCACGCGCGCACGCCGAAGCGCTTCCAAATGTCGAAGTCGCGATCGACGACCACGGGATGCGCGATTCCCTCGCGCAACACCGCCTCGCGCACGCGCTGCACGTCGCGCTCGTTCGCGAACTTGGCGCTGTGCACGCCGACGACGGTGAAAGGCTCCCCCGCGAAGCGCTCCTCGAGCCAAGCGAGGTCCGGCAACACGTGCATGCAGTTGATGCAGCAGTACGTCCAGAAGTCGAGCAGCACGAGCTTGCCCGCGAGGTCCCGCTCGCTCGCGAGCGTGCGCGAGACGTTGAGCCACTCCTTGTCGGCGCCGAACAGCGGGGCCGGAACACCCGCCTGCGCGTTCTGTGCGACCACTTCGCGCGCGCGCTGGCGCAGCGCTTCCTTGCGTGTTTCGTCCATCGCTCAGCCTCGCAGTCCGAGCAAGCCGAGCACGCGGTCGTGCACGCTCGTCATCTCGATGACGCCGTCTCGCGGCTCGTCGCCACACGGCCCGAACGGCTGAGACGCGAGGAACACGGGCCCGTCCTGCGGATCGTCGGGGATGCGCCCGTGGCTCCCCTTCACGAGCCGCGCATCGAGCGGGATCACGTCCATCAGGTAGCGCATCCCGAGCGCTTTTTGAGCCAGCCTGCGCGCCACGCGCAGCTTGGGGAACGCGAGCTTCGGATCGAGGAACAGCTCGCACGGGTCGTAGCCGGGCTTGCGGTGGATGTCGACCGTGCGTGCGAAATCCGGCGCTTGCGCGTCGTCGAGCCAGTAGTAGTACGTGAACCACGCGCCCTTGCGCGAGACCACGACGAGGTCGCCCGAGCGCGCATGGTCGATGCCGAACGCGCGCTGTGCAGCGCGGTCCAGCACGTGTTCGACGCCGGGAAGCGCACGCAGCACGCGGGCCGCTCGCTCGCGCGCCGCCTCGCCGCGCGTGTACACGTGCGCGAGCTGGTGATCGCTCACGGCGAAAGCGGAACTCGCAAACGTGTCGAGCATCTCGCCAACGGGCGTCGGCCGCACTTCGAGCAAGCCGGCCTCACGCAACGTGCGGTTGATGTGAACGGGCGTGTCGACCTGCTCGAGGCCATACTCGCTCACGACCACCACGCTCGCGCCGTGCTTGTCCGCCGCCGCCACGAGCTTGCCGACGAGCGCGTCGACCTCGGTGAGCGCCGCGAGGCCGCGCTCGGACTCCGGTCCGTCTTGTTGGTGGCTGTAGTCGAGGTGGGGGAGATAGACGAGCGTGAGCTTGGGCGCGTGCAGGTCGAGCGTCCGCGCCGCGACCTCGGCGATCCAGCGGCTCGACGCAAGCCCCGAGCGCGGCCCCCAAAAGTCGAAGAAAGGAAACGCGCCGAGCTCGCGCTCGATCTGCTCGGGGAAGCTCGGCGGTCGACCGTACACGGCCAAGAGCTTGCGGCCGTCGGCCGGATAGAAAGGCCGCGGCGTGATCGACCAGTCGACCTGCGCGCCCATGTTCCACCACCAAAACAGCTTCGCGCAGGTGAACGACGCGTCGCGCTCGCGCGCGGTCTCGTAGAGCTTCTTGGCACCGACGAGCGCGTTCGACTGTCGCCACAGCGCGACGTCGCCGCTCTCGCGGTCGAACCAGCCGTTTCCGACGGCACCGTGCGCACTCGGCAGCTGGCCCGTGAGCATCGTGGCCTGTGCACTGCACGTGACCCCAGGCAGGATCGCGCGCATCGGAGCGCAGGTGCCGCGCTGGGCGAGCGCGCGCAGCGCGGGCGTGCGCGGCCCGATGTGGCGCGAGGTGAGGCCGACGACATCGATCAGGACGACGGGCTGCATCGGAACGCGGATGCTAGCATTCGCGCATGTTCTCGAAGCTGTTCGGAATGTTCGGAAGGAAGCCGGTCGTGATCCAAGGCGCGGGCAAGCTCGCCGAGGGTCAGTCGAAGCGCGTCGCGATCGGTGACCCGCTCGCGGACGGCGTCGAGATCATCCTCGGTCGCGTCGACGGCAAGCTGTGCGCGCTCGATCGCTATTGCCCGCACGAGGGCGGTCGGCTGATCGATGGACCGCTCGCCGAAGGCCGTTACATGGTCTGCCCGCTGCACAACTACAAGTTCGACCCGCACACCGGCCGCGCGATCGGGGTGCCGTGCGACAACGCGAAGACCTACAAGGTGCGCGAGCGCGACGGCGACGCGGAGCTGTTTCTCTAGCCTCTCGCGTCAGCGTTCGCGCGCGGCCTGCAAGACGGCGGCGGCTTCCTGCAGCAGGCGCTGGTCCGCAGCGGACGTCTCTGCGTGCGGAGGGCCGAGCTCGCTGACCCGACGCAGGTCGAGCGGCCCTGAGAGCTTCGGCGCCTCGTAGAACTCGCCGAGCAGCGCGCGCAAGGCCGTCGCGGCCCGCTCGAATTCCCCGAGCTTGGCGAGGACCATGGTCTCGAGCGCCGAGAGCTCCAGCCGCCGTTCGAACGTCTCGTCCTTGATCAACCCCCGCGCACGCTCGAGCGCGGCCAGCGCGCCGCGCAGCAACTCCGGCTCCGCGCTCGCCAGTCGGTAGCGCGCCGCACCTTCGTACAGGGCTGCCGTCGCACTGCTCGGATCCTCGCGTCCGAGCTCGAGCGCTTGCCAGAGTGCGACGCGATAGTCGATCCGATCGAGACGCGGGACGAGCACCGTCTCTTCGCAGGCGGAGGCGAGCGCGCGGCTCTGCGCGTTCACGGCGTACGCGAGGCGCAGTGCGGCGGCTCGGCGCTCTGGCGCCAGCGTCGCGTCGACTTGCAGGCGAGCGAGAACGCTCTCGCAGCGCAGGGCTTCGGTCTCGAACAGGTTCCCCACGTAGTCGAGCGCAAGCGCACGCTCGTTCTGCGAGGCTTCACGCGCGAGCGAACGCTCCATCACTCCTTCGCGCGACCACACGCGGATCGCGCCGGAGGCGAAGCCGCTCGCGACCATGCTGCCGTCCGCGCTTGCGGCGATCGCCGTCGCTTGCTCGGGAGACGGGAGCGACAGCAAGAGCGTTGCACTCGTTGCATCCAAGATTCCAACCCGCCCGGACCGTGTGCGGCAGAGCAGTCGCCGATCTCCGTCGATCCAAGTGATGCGTCCATCGCTGTCGGCGGAGGCCGGTTGCTCGGTCATCGCGAGCGACGCGAGGTCGAGCCGAATCATCTTGGAGCCTGCGTCGATCCACAGTGCGGAACCGTCGACGGAGCGCTGCAGCGCGTACACGTAGGTGTCGGCGCGGTCGAACACGAGCGTGCGCGTGCCATCCTGCGTATCCCACAGCGCGAGCTGGCCGTTGTTGGTTCCGGCCGCGATCCTGCGGCCGTCATCGAGCCACACGAGCTCGCCGACGCGTCCGCGAACCTCGCCTCGGAACTCGGACATCCGACCGCTCTCGACCTCGAAGGAGAGCAGCTCGCCAGCGTCCGTTCCGATTGCGACGCGGGTGCCGTCGGGGTGGAACGTGACGGACGAGGGCCGCCCCGTCGCGGTGAAAAGGACTTCGCGCAGCAAGGCTCCGTCCTTGGGGTCGCGCACCCGGACCTTCGAGCGCGGCTTCCCGTCTTCGAGGATCGACGTCACCCAGCCGACCGCGATGCGCGAACCGCTGCGATCGACGGCGATGCATGCGGGCGCCTCCACGATCTTGCCTGCGACCTGCTGCATGCGCGCGAGGACGATCTCGAGCTCGCCCGTGCGCGGATCCCAGACGCGCACCTGTCCCGACTCCAGCGAGAGCAGACGATTGGAGCCCGGGATGAAGACGAGCTGGCTCGCGCCCACGCGCCCGCCCGTGAGAGCGAGCGAGTCACCGATGGTCGTGTCCCACAGGCGCAGCGTGCCTTTCTCGCTTCCGGTCACGAGCGTGTCCCCGCCGCGCAGCGGGAGCGCGGCGACCAGATCGACGAGGCCCGCGGTGATGCGCGTCTCCTGCTCCACGGCGAGGTCTCGCGCACGGATGGAGCCGCCTCGCGAGACGCTGAGCAGCGTGCGTCCGCTCGTGTCGTAGCCGCACCACGAGATCTCGCCCGCGTCTTCGCGCAAGAGGCGCAGGAGCCCGCGCGAGTTCGTGTCCCATTCGCGCACACAGTCTTGCCAGCGGTGCAGCTCGCCGCTTCGCGCCGCGTGTCCGGACGCCGCGGCGATCCGCAGGCTGTCGGGGCTGAACGCGAGCGAGCGGATCGGAGCATCTCGCTCACCGAGCCAGATGATCTCGCGCGTCGGGAAGTCCAAGAGTCCCACGAAGCCGTTGAGCGTTCCGTACGCCGCGCGCCGTCCGTCCGGCGCGACCGCCACACACGACGGCGTGTCGTGCAGGTCGCTCCAGCGGCCGCGCTCTTCGCCGCTTGCGAGGTCGACGAGGCGCAAGCTGTCCTCCGAGGCCACGAGCAGCGCGCGGCCGTCGAGCTGATAGGCCATCGCGTTCGCCGGAGTAGTGAGTCGCCAGCGGCGAAGTTCCTCGCGCGCGGGGAGAGAGAGCACGCGCACTTCACCGGTGGAGAGCGCGACCGCGACGTTGGATCGATCTGGCGCGCTCGCGAGCGCCGTTATGCGCGCGCCGCCGAGGTCGACGTCGCCCAAGGGCCGATATCCGTCGAGCGCGTAAGCTCGCAGGATCGAGGGCGCCTTGGCGCTGCCGCTCGTCGCAGCGAGCAGCACCTTTTCCTCCGCATCGCAGGCGAGCGCGAGCACGCTGTCGAGCGGGGCGGGCGCGACCTCCCCCTCGAACGTGCGCGGCGCGATCAGCGCGGCGCTCTGGTCGAGCAGCTGGTTGAGGAAGTTCCACTCCCAGCCGCGCAGCTCCTTCGGGCACTCGCGCAGGCGCGAGCGGACTCGGCCGAGGTCTCGATCTTCCAGTGCCGCGGCCGCGGCCGCGATGTTCGCCGCGTAGCCCTTGCGTCGCGCTTCTTCGGCGTTCGCCTGCGCGACGCGCTTTTCCTCGTCGAGCTTGAGGTTCGCCTCCTCGGTACGCTGCCGCGCCTCCGTCGCCTCGCGCGCATTCGCGTCCGCGATGTTCTTCTCGATCTCGAGCTGGCGGTTCGAGCGCGTCTGCATGATGAGCAGCGCCGCGGAGAGCCCGAGCGCCACCGTGATCGCCGTCGCGACCGCCGCCGCAAAGCCGCGGTTGCGCCCGATCCACTTCTTGAACTCGACGACCGCGCCGGTGCTGTGCGCACGCACGACACGGCCTTCGAGATAGGCGCGCAGGTCCTCGGCGAGTTCGAGCATGCCCGCGTAGCGCGCGCCCGATTCGCGGGCCATGGCCTTCTCGCAGATCGAGACGAGCTCTTCGGGCGCACCTTTCGCGAGGCGCTCGATCGGCTCCGGCGGTCCTTGCGTGAGGAGCCGCACCACCGTGAACGGAGTGCGCTGCTCGCCCGCGGGCATGTAGGGAGCATGGCCCGCGAGCAGCTCGTAGAGCATCGCGCCCAGCGAGTAGACGTCCGAGCGCGCGCCGACTTCGTCGTGACGACCCAGCGCCTGCTCCGGCGACATGTACGCGGGTGTTCCGACGATGTCGCCATCGAGCGTCGCGAGCGACGAGTCGCCGGAGCGCGCCGTCTCGCGTCGCTCGCTCTCGACGTGTCGCTCTGCGGACGTGTGGGCGCGGTCGTGGTTCGTCTGCGAACCCATGACGCGGGCGAGGCCCCAGTCCATCACGTACACCTCGCCGAAGCGGCCGACCATCACGTTCGCCGGCTTGAGGTCGCGGTGGATCACACCCTTTTCGTGCGCGAACGCCATCGCCTCGCACACGCGCAGGAGGACTCCGAGCACGCGCGGCAGGTTCCAGCCCTCTTCGTTCTTGCGCAGCGCGTCGTACACGGCGCGCAAGTCGCGGCCGCGCACGAGCTTCATCGTGAAGTACAGCCGTCCGCGCGCGTCGAGGCCGAGCTCGTGCACGGGGACGATGCCGGGGTGGTCGAGCTGTCCCGTGACCTGCGCTTCTTCGAGGAAGCGCGCACGGATGCGCTGGGCATCGCTGGAGGTCGGGTCCGCCCCGCCGAGGTCCTCGAGGATGACCTTCATTGCGAGCTCGCGCCGCAGGTCGCGGTCGTGCACGCGCAGGATCGCGCCCATGCCGCCGCGCGCGATCTCACGCTCGGCTTCGTAGCGATCTTCGATGCGCGGACGGGCTCGCAGTCGCGCGATGATCTCGCTGTCGCTCGCCTGAACCGGACTCGCGCCCGGGAGCGTGGCATCGTCTTGGGGGCACATGGGGTAGCGGCGCGGGGCCCTCGACATTGTGGCACGCAGGCGGGCGCGATGCGCTACGCAGCGAAATCGAGTCCTGTGCAGATTTGCGGAGCGCCGCTCGGCGGTCCACAATCCCAGCGTGAGCGCCCGCTGCAACCCGGTTGACCCTGCGGAAGCCCGCGGCCCCGTGTCTCACGGGCCCGTCCGTGCCTCGCGCGTTTCCCGCTGGCGAGCGGCGGTCCTGATCGCGATTCACGTCGCCATCGCGCTGCACGTCGCGCACTGGGCTTGGAGCGGCTCGACGCTCACCCCGCTGGAGCCCTCCGAGTCGATCGAACTCACCGCCAAGGGCGTGCTCAACGCCGGAGCGATCTTCTTCGGTGTCGCGATCCTCTCGACCGCGCTCTTCGGGCGCTTCTTTTGCGGCTGGGCCTGCCACTTGGTCGCCATTCAGGACGCGTGCCGCTGGCTGCTCGAAAAAGTCGGTCTGCGGCCGCGCGCGGTCAACCTCGGGATCCTCGGTCTCGTGCCGCTCGTCGTGTTCGTCTACATGTTCCTCGCGCCGCTCTTGCCGCGCGTGGAGCAGGGCCTCGGGCTCGGCATCGCGCACACGGAGTTCACCACCGAAGGCTTCTGGGACACCTTCCCTGGCTTCGAGATGGCGCTGCTCACGTTCGTGGTCGGCGGTTTCTTGATGGTGTGGTTTCTCGGCGCGAAGGGCTTTTGCACCTACGCGTGTCCGTACGGTGCGGTGTTTGGAATCGCCGATCAGGTCGCGCCGCTGCGCATCCGGGTGACGGATGCGTGCGAGGGTTGCGGGCACTGCACGGCGGTCTGCACGTCGAACGTGCGGGTGCACCAAGAGGTGCGCGACTGGAAAGCGGTGGTCGACCCCGGCTGCATGAAGTGCCTCGACTGCGTGAGCGTGTGTCCGAAGGACGCGCTCTATGTCGGGTGGGGCGCTCCCGCGCTCGCGGCGTCACGCGTGCGGCCCGCGAAGGCGGCGCTCGAGGGCCTCGCGAAGCGTGGGCCGCGCGCACTCATGACCGCGGCTTTTCTGTTCGCCTCGTTTCTCGTGCTGCTTTCGCGACAGGGCACGCTCGAGCTGCGCTGGGCGACCGAGCTGGCGGGGCTCTCGCTCCTCTTGGCCCTGATTTTCCCGGGAAAAGCGGCGCGCCGCGGCGGGCCCAGCGTGGGGGAGGAACTGGT
>JBIKYW010000002.1:0-25521 GCA_044355055.1 Planctomycetota bacterium
GTTGGAGCGCGAAGTGCCGTCCGCAGGCCGGATTTGGCTGCGCGAGCTGGAGACGGAGCGCTTGGTCGAGGTCGACACACGTTCCGGTGCCGTGCGCGCGGCGTGGAGCCGCGAGCACGAGCTGCGCACGGCGGCGCTCGCGGAGAAGCTCACGCGCGTGGGCGTCGATCTGCTGGAGCTCACGACGGATGGGAATCTGAGCGTCGCGCTCGCAGATCCGCTGGCGAAGTACTTCCAGCTGCGCCGCAGGCGTCAAGCGAGGCCCGCGTGAGCCTCGGATTCGCAGCCATCGTGCTCGCGCTCGGCTTGCAGGACGCGCCGTCCGCACGCTGGGAGCTCGCGGGGGACTCGGCCGCCGTGGGCGAAGCGCTCCGCGCGACCTTGGTCGTCGAGCATGGTGCCGAGCAGCGCGCCAAGCTCGCTGCGGATTGGCTCGGTGCCGACTATTCATGGCTGGAGCTCGAGCCCGCGCGGCTCGATGCTGCTTCGAGCGCGACGCAGACACGCTGGCGCGTGCGATTGGCGTCGTTGGAAGCAGGGGAGCGCGACTTGCCGCGTCCGAAGGTTGAGCTTGCGGAGCCCGATGGGCGCACGTCGAATGTCGAGGCGGAGCTTGCGCGTGCGCGCATCCAGCCGGTGCTCTTCGAGGGCGAGGACGCTCCGCGCGAGCCGCGTGACTTTCGCGCTGCGGACGGCGAAGCGTCGACGACGTCTTGGCCGTGGCTTCTCGCGGGCGCCCTCGCCATCGCGGCATTGGCGGGTTTCGTCGGCTGGAAGCTGCGCGGGCGCGCGACGGTGACTCCGCAGGAGCCGAGTGCGGCTGCGCAGCTCGCACAGCTTGGGGTTCGCAAGCTCGACGAAGCGAGCGCAGTGCGCGAGCTGTACTACGAGTTGACAGCACTTGTGCGCCGCGAGCTCGATCGACGCGCGGGCGAGTCCCGTGCCGCATGCACCGACGAGGAGTGGGCCGCGCGCGTCGCGCGCACGGTCGATGCCGAGTGCGGCCAAGCGTTGAGCGAGCTCGTCGCGAATGCGTGCCAAGTGAAGTACGGCGGAGCGCGTCCGACCGAGTGGGCGGTTCGCGAGGATCTGGCTCGTGCGGAGCGCGTGCTCGGGGCGACGGGTGCTGCGGCGAGGAGCGCCGCATGATGCTCGCGCTGGCGCTCGCACAGACCGAGGCCATCGCCCAAGGCACGAAGAGTGCCGCGGAGGCGCGCTTTCATCTGTTCGGCGAGCTGTATCTCGCGGATCCGTGGTTTCTGGCGCTTGTGCCGCCCGCCCTGCTGCTGCTCGCGTGGGGTCGCTCGCGTCGCGGGGTCGAGCCGGGACGCGTCCCGGTGCTTCCGACCGAGCCTCCGCCGCGCACGTGGGCGCAGCGACTCGCGTGGATTCCGCCGGTTTTGCAGGCCGTTGCGATCGTGCTCGTCTGCGTCGCGCTCGCCCGGCCCGTCCGCGGCAACTCCGTGCGTCAGACCCTGTCCGAGGGCATCGACATCGCGCTCGTGGTCGACCGCTCGGGTTCGATGAAGTACGACGACCTCGAACCCGGCAAGTCGCGCCTCGATGTCGCCAAGGAGGTCGTCGGCGCATTCGCCGAGCGGCGCATGACGGATCGGGTCGGAGCATCGGACAGCTGCGCGCTGCTCACGTTCGCGCAGTACCCGATGTTGCTGTGCCCGTTCACGCTCGACTACGGCGCCTTCGAGGGCTTTCTCGAAACCGTGCAGTATGTGCGCAACGAAGTCGAGGACGGCACGGCCATCGGACGCGGTCTCGCGAAGGCGGTGTCGGTGCTGGCGGAGACCGACGCAAAATCCAAGGTCGTCGTGCTCCTGACCGACGGCGAGAACAACGTGCCCGACATTCTGCCGCTCAAGGCCGCAGAGCTCGCGCGCGAGAAGGGGATTGTGGTCTACACGGTGCTCGCAGGTCGCTACGCCTTTCAAGAAGACGTGTTCGGCCGCGTGTACCGGACCGAGCGCGAGCTCGATGCGACCGAGCTGGAGCAGATCGCGGAGATGACGGGCGGTCGCTTCTTCCGCGCCAAGGATCGCGACTCTCTCGAGCGCACGTACGCCGAGATCGAGATGCTCGAGCGCACCGAGCGCCGCGAGGAGCGCTACACGGAAACGTTCGACCTCTACTTCGAGCTTCTGCTCGCCGGAATGATGGCCTACCTGCTCGCGTGGGTGAGCCACGCGACATGGGCGCGGAGGCTGCCGTGAGCGCGCCGCTCTTGTTCCTCGGATTCGACCTGCTGCGTCCGGCCCAGCTCGGTTGGCTCGTCGTCGCCGTGGCGCTCGGGGCACTGGGAGTGTTCGCGCTGCGACGCCGTCGAGCGGCGCGCGAGCTCCTCGTCGCCGCGCGTCACAAGCAGCGCTTCTTGCCCGGCTTCTCGCGCTCGATTGCGGTGGCGCGCGTCGCGCTCGCGACGCTGGCGGCGCTGTTCCTCGCACTCGCTGTCGCCGGTCCCGTGCGCGGCTACACGGAGAAGAGTGTGGCTCGACGCGGGCTCGACCTCGTGGTCTGCATCGACACCTCGCGCAGCATGCTCGTGCGCGACGTGCGTCCCGATCGCCTCACGCGAGCGAAGCGCGAGGTCGCGGGGCTCATCGAGCGGATGCACGGCGACCGAATCGCGCTCGTGGCGTTCGCGGGCGAGTCCCGCGACATCTCGCCGCTCACGCACGATCGCACCACGCTGCGCGCGCTCCTCGAGCGCGTCGACACCGCGGAAAACACCAAGGGCGGCACGGACCTCGGCGCGGCGCTCTCACATGCCCTTCAGCTCTTCGACGGTCGCAGTGGCGCCCACGAGGCGATCGTCGTCGTGACCGATGGAGAAGACCTCGAGGGCAAGGGGCTGGAGCAGGCGAAGCTCGCCGCAGAGCGCGGGATTCGGATCTACGTCGTCGGAATGGCCACCGAGGCAGGTGGAAAGATCCCGCAGGCGGGCGCCGATGGGCGCGAGTCGTTCGTGAAAGACGAGGACGGTCGCGAGGTTGTCTCCAGCTTGAGCGATGGGACGCTGCGGGAGATCGCCAAGGCCGCCGACGGCGAGTATCTCGCGGCGACGCAGTCCGCGGTCCCGCTCGAGGAGCTGTACCTGCAGCGGATCAACCGCCTCGAAGGCCGCGAGCTCGAAGGCGGCATCGAGTACGTTCCGCACGATCGCTACCAGTGGTTCGGCGCGGTCGCGCTGGCGGCGATGGTGCTCGAAGGTGCGCTGCGCGAGCGACGCAAGCCCCGCGGAGGTCTCGCGTGAGCGCGGCGTGGCTCCTGCTGTTCCTGCAAGCTCCGGCGCAGGTCCCCGCGTCGCCGACTCCGTCGGCGGAGGCGCCTTCCAAGGTGGCGCCCTATAAAGGATCGCTGCGCGAAGGGCGATTGGAGGTCGCGCGGCTCTCCAAGCGCGACGAACACGCGGCTGCCCGCGAGCTCGCCCAGTCGCTCTTGGCGAAGCCTGACTTCGAACTCGCGCCGGAGCTCGAACGGGCTGAGGCACTCTATGCGATCGGGCTCGCCTATGGTCGCGCGGGCGAGATCCCCGAGGCCGTGGAGCACTTCCATCGCGCACGCGGTGTCGCCGGCTCGGGCGAGCTCGGCCGTGCCGCGGCCTACAATTCGGGCACGTTTCTCTTGTTGGGTGCGGAGTCCCTGCGGCAGCAGATTCCGGAGTTGCGCGAGAAGCTCGGGCTTCCTCCGCTCGAGCCGGATCCGTCCGCGACTGCGGGCGGCGGAGCTCAGACACCCGACGCTCTCGACGTGGCGCGTCAGGCCTATCTCGCCGCGCGCGCGGAGCTCGCCGACGCGCTGCGATCGGAGCGACGGGCCGAGGACGTGCGCGCGAACTTGGAGCTGTGCGTGCGCCGTCTGCGGGAACTCGACGCGCTCGAGCGCCAGCGCGAGGAGCAGCAGGAGCAAGAGGAGCAACAGGAGCAGGACTCGAAGGACCGCGAGCAGCAGTCCAAGGACTCGCAAGACTCCAAGGATCCCGAGCAAAAGCCGGACTCGGAGCAGAAGCCGCCTCAAGATCCGCAGGACTCGCAGGACAAGCCCGATCCGTCCGAGGAGGAGAACCCCTCCAAGGAGGAGCCCGAGGAGCGCGAGCCGAAGCCGGAAGAATCGAAGGAATCCGAGCCGAAGCCCGACGAGTCGAAGGAACTGCCGCAGCTCTCCCCCGAGGAGATGCAGCGTCTGCTCCAGCAACTCCAGCAGATCGACGAGAAGGCCAAGCAGGTCGAGGCGATGCTCCGCGAGCGTCGCCGTCAGCCCGTGAAGAGGGACTGGTGAGATGAACCCGTCGTTGCGTCGCGCGCTGGTCGCGCTCCGTGTCTGCGTCCTCGGCTGTGCGCTCGCTCTCCAAGCGTTCGCTCAAGGGGGCACGCCGAGTGGCGCCGCCCTGCGCGCGTACCTCACGAGCGGAGTCGTGCGACTCGGCGATCGCGTCGCGCTCGTCGTCACCGTCGAGAACGCGCGGTCGAGCGAGCTCGGTGCGCTGCCGCAGGTGAAGGGGCTCGGCATCGGTCCCGCGCCTGCGCCCGCAGAGCAGCGCTCGATCACGATCTTCGGCGCGCGGCGGCAGGAGAGTGTGACCCGCACGTGGACCATTCCCTTGCGTCCCTCCGAGGTCGGGCTCTTCTCGATTCCCGGCATCGACGTGACCGTCGATGGCGCTTCGATGAAGACGAGTGAGCTCTCGCTCAACGTGGTGCGCGACCTGCGCGGCGAGGAGCTGGGTTACTTGGAGATACGACCGAGCTCGCCGAAGGTCGTGGTCGGCCAGCCGTTCTCGATCGAGATTCTGTGCGGTTTCGACGCGGCGATCACCGCGACCACCGACTACGCGAACCTGTCGCTGGCGTGGCTGGGAAGCCTGCCCGGATTGCTCGAAAATCCGGCGCCGGCTCTCGATGCGAGCAAGCCCCGTGTCCAGATCGTGCTGAACGACCGTGAGATGGTCGAGGTCGAGCGGCTCGACAATCGCAAGCTACGCGGCCGCGAGTTCGTGCAGCTACGTCTGACGCGCTCGTTCACGCCGACCCGCGAGGGTCGCATCGAGCTGCCCGCTTCGCACTTCGAGTTCGGCCGCACCGTCGCGAGTCAGGATTTTTTCCGGACACGTCGCGAAAAGGGCGAGACGTACTTCGCGCGAGCGGGTGATGTCACGATCGACGTCGTTCCGCTGCCCGAAGAGGGGCGTCCGCTCGACTTCTCAGGCGCGATCGGCAACCTTGCGGTCCGCGCGGACGCGACGCCGCGCGACGTCGACGCAGGTGAGTCGATCAAGTTCAAGGTCGAGTGGACGGGCTCGGGGAACTTGGAGTTCTTCACCGCTCCCGATCCGGCGCGCAACGAAGCGTTTCGCGAGTTTCGCGTCTACGGCAAGAACGAGGAGCGCTCGGTCGATCGTCGGACCGTGACGTACGACCTCGCACCCGTGTCGAGCAGCGTGCGCGAGATTCCGCCGCTGTCTTTGTCGGTTTTCGATCCCGTGGCGAACCGTTACAGCGTGGTCGCCACCGAGCCCATCCCGGTGCGGGTGCGCGCGCTCGAGGGCGCCGTGGGTTTGGAGTCCGCGGATGGAGCCGAGCGTTTTCGCTCCGACATCCTCGACCTCGCGAGGGCTTCCGAGGTGAGTCCGGCGCCGACGCCGCTCGGAGCGCCTTGGGTACTCGCCATCCTCGCTTCGATTCCGGCCGCTTGGCTCGTGCTTCGCACGGCGGTCCGCCGCAGCGGCGATCCGGCGGCTCCCGCGGCCCGCGCGCGACGCAGGGCACGCAAGGAGCTGGTGCGGGGCTTGGCGCGTGCGAGTGATGCTCGCGCGCAGCTCGATCTACTCCACCGCTTCGTCGCCGATCGCACGGCGCGTACGCCGGAGTCGTGGGTGGGGGTGCGCGTGGGCGCAGCCCGACTCGATCAGGTGATCCGCGAGCTCGAGCGCGAGACATGGGGCGCGAAGAATGCGGCCTTCCCGCGCGAGCGCGTGCTCGCCGCTGTGGACGAGGCACTCGGAGGTGGTCTGTGAGTTTGCGCACGATCTCGATCCTGCTCGCGCTCTTGGTCGGTTTCACCGCCGGAGCGCGCGCGCAGGTCCACTCCGAGACGGGGGAACGCGCGGAGGCGCTGTATCGCGAGGGGCGCTACGAGCTCGCTCAGGAACTCTGGCGCGCGCAACTCGACGCTGCGGCGGAGCAGGGTACGGAGCCTGTGGACACGCTCTACAACCTCGGCAATGCGGCCTTCCGGCAACGAAAGCCGCTCGAGGCCGCGGCTTGGTACACGGCGGCGATTCGAGTGCAGCCTCGCAACGAAGCGGCTTGGCACAACTTGGAGTTCGTGCGCCGTGAAGCTGGGCTGGAGCCCGCAGACCGTGGCGACCTCACCGCGACCGGGCTGCGTTTTGCATCCTCGCTCACGCTCGCGGAGAGTGAGCGCGTCGTGTTGGCGCTCGCGGGATTGCTGGCGCTCGCGCTCGGCTGGGAGGCACTGCGCGGCGGCGTGGGTTCGCGCGCGCTCGCGTGGGTGCTCGCTGGCTGCCTCGCGCTCGCCCTCGTGCCATGGTGTTGGCAATTGCGCCATGCTGGACGCGACATGTTGTTCGTCACTCAGCCCGAGGGTGCGGCGCTGCTCTCCGAGCCTCGCGACGGCGCAACGCTGGTCTCGCGCGCTCCCGCTGCGACGGAAGTGGAGCGCACGGACGCGCTCGCCGGATGGTGGCGCGTGCGGACATCGGACGGAACCTCGGGTTGGATCGCCGAGCCGAGCGCTCAGGCGCTCCAGAGCCCTTGGCGCTGAGCGCGCGTCGCGCTCTCCGGCGATGAAGCTCCTCGTGCTCACGGGCGCCGGTGTCTCGGCGGATTCGGGTCTGGCGACGTTTCGTGGCTCCGATGGGCTTTGGGAAGGACACCGCGTCGAAGACGTCGCGAGTCCTGAAGGTTGGCGCCGTGCCCCGGAGCTGGTTTGGCGTTTCTATCAGCTGCGGCGGGCAGCGCTCGCATCGGTGCAGCCGAATGCGGCTCACCTTGCACTCGCTGCGCTCGAAGCGCGCTGCCGTCAGCGCGGCGCGGAGTTTCGTCTCGTGACGCAGAACGTCGACGATCTGCACGAGCGCGCGGGTTCGAATCCGTTGCACATGCACGGCGAGCTCGCTTGGTTGCGCTGCGAGCGTTGCGGTACGCGCGTGCGCGACCTCGAGCATGTCGACACGGAACGCTTCGTTCCCTGCTCCGCATGTCGCGCTCCGCGCCTGCGTCCCGACATCGTCTGGTTCGGGGAGCTCGTGCCGAGCGCTGAGGAGTGCCTGCGGCGAGCGGCGGCGTGCACCCACTTCCTTGCTATCGGGACGAGCGGCGCTGTCTATCCCGCCGCGGGACTGATCGACGTGGCACGCAAGGCTGGCGCCCGCGTCTTGGTGCAGAGTCTCGACGAACCCGCGAACCTGCGCGGCGTCGACGAGTTCCATCCGGGCCGTGCCGTGGAGGTCGTGCCGCCCCTCGCGCGTGCCCTCGCGCAACTCCTCCCTTGAGCCGACGGACGTCTTCGCCGATGCTCGCTTCCATGCGCGTCGGTTGGCTGGTCCTTTCGCTCGCTTGCACGAGCTGCACCGGGGATGTTCCGGGTGCCTCCGCTCCGGGTGGCGTGCTGCTCATCGCCATCGACAGCCTGCGAGCCGATCATCTCTCGTGCTACGGGTACGACCGCGACACGACTCCCGCGCTCGATGCGCTCGCGGCGCAGGGCGTGCGCTTCGAGAACGCGTTCACAGCGGCACCCGCGATCTTGCAATCGAACGTGGCGTTGCTCTCTGGCTGCGATCCGCGCATCGCGCTGCGCGTGCTGCCCCCTGAGGTCGAAGGTGCGACCCTGACGTATTGGAGCTTGCCGCGAGCCGCGCCCCATCTCGCGCAGGAACTGCTCAGTCAGGGCTTCGCGACGGCGGCGTTCGTCGATCACCCGCAGCTCGGCCCCGCACTCGGCTTGGCGCGCGGCTTCGAGGAGTTTCAAGGGCGTGGGCGCGAGGAGGTGAACTCCAATGAGCGCATTGCGCCAGAGGCGCTCGCCGAGCGCTTCGCACGCTGGATCGATGAGCGCGGCGAGAGCGAGCGCTGGTTTGCCTACGTGCACTTCGGCGGTCTCGAAGGGTTTGGCTGGGATCGTGCGTCGCAGTGGGAACAGCGCTTTGCGCCACGCACGCGCGACGAGGGCGTGCTTCCCGTGGGGGACGGCGATCACGTCTTTCATGCCCTCCCGCGCTCGCGCTGGTCGGGCGGCACACGCACGTTGGCCGAGCTCGAAGCGAGCTACGACGGCGGAGTGGCGCGCATCGATGCGGCGCTGGCTGCGTGCGTGGAAGGCCTGCGCAAGAGCGGTCGCCTGGGCGACACGACGATCGTCGTCTGCGGTACGCGCGGGCTTTCGCTCGGCGAATCCGGGCTCATCGGGGACACGGGAACTCTCAGCGACGTGGATCTCCGCGTTCCGCTCGTCGTCCGCCCTGCGGCGGGGCGGCGCTTTCAGCCGGGTCTCGCTTCCGCCGCGGTGGCGAGCCTGATCGATGTCGCGCCGACGATCTGTTCGCTCAGCGGACTGGCGATCCCCGCTCCGATGCAGGGTGTCTCGCTGGTCTCGGCCCTCTCGGATGCGGCCGCGCGGCCGCGCGAGGTCGCGTTCGCGGGCTCGGCATTCTTCGAGGGCTGGTGCGCGCTCGGGGAGACGTATTGCTATGAGGAAAGTCGCCCTTGGCGCGCGCAGAGCGAGCTGCTCGCACGAACGTGGTACGGCGGCATGCTTCCTGCGGAGCCGACGTTGCGGCAGGTGCTGCACGTCCGCTCCGACGATTCCAGTCAAGGCCACGCTCGCAGCGCACCGCTCGACGATGAGCGCGTCCGAGATGCGAAAGCGCGGTTCGAGCTTTGGAATGCGCAGGTCGAGGCTCGTCGGGCGCAGCTACATCCCAACGACTGGGATTTCGCTCGAGAGAAGTGAGCGCGAGGGCTAGAGCGCGCGACGCGCGATCGCACGCCAGCGCTCGACATCGAACAGCGGCGCGCGCGTGAGCAAGTCGAGCTCGCGTCGCAGCTTCTCCAGGTCCGGCTCTTCGAGAGCGATCGTGGGGTCGCCGAGCGACTCGAGATAGCCCTTGGGCACCGCGCGGTAGTAGTGCCCGACGCGCCAGCCGCGCGTGGCGTTGGCCGCATTCTTCTCCGCTTCGACGAACTTGCCGTCGACGTAAATTGGCAGACGGGCGAGCAGCGCGTCCGAGAGCCCCATCGGATCGACCAAGTGCACGTTCGGGCCGCTCCAATACCCGAGATATCCGATGCCCTCGGCGAGCGAGACGCGCGTGCCGCGCTCGCGAAATTGCGCCGCCAGCGGGTGACCCTTTTGCACGTGCAGCTTCCCGTCGCTCGCGAGGTTGGGGCTGAAGAGTCCTGCGACGGCGTACCAGTAGCCTCGCTCGTCGGCGATGCCCGTCGCCGCGATGAACTCGGGGCTGCGCTTCCCCTGCGCGTAGTCGATGGGCGCGCGCAGCGGCGAGCGAGGCGTGAATCCGACGAGGACGAGCACGCCGAGCGCACCGACCGCGCATGCGCGCACGTCGAGCCGCGCCGTCGCGAGCACCCACGCCGCCACGAGCAGCGGCGCCGTGAGGAATCGGCCGCTCATGAAGTCGCCGCCGACGCGCGTGACGTAGAAGAGGTGCAGGAGGATGCCGAGTGTCGCGGCGAGGAGCGTCCGCTCGCGCTTCCACACGGCGACGGCGCAGGCCGCGGCGATGGCGAGAAAGGTCAGCGGGTCGAGTGCGAGCGAGTTGGCGAGGTAGCTGACACCCTGGGCGCTGAGCTCCGACTGCGGCAGTCCGCTCGAGAGCTTCGAGATCGCGGAGTTGGGGATCCAAGCTCCGTAGTAGGCGAGGGAGAAGAGCTCCCACGCGACGAGGGGAGCGAAGCCGAGCGCGAGCTGACGCCTTGCGCGCATCGAACGTTCGTGCCAGAGGTGAGCGGCGAGCACGGGCGCAAGGAGCGCGAGCGCGTCGAGCCGAGTCAGTGCGACGGCCGAGCCCCAGAGTCCGAGCTTGAGCGAGCGGTTGCGATCGGGCTCGGGCGAGGTCCACGTCGCGAGCGCGCCGAGGAGCGCCACGTGCAGCAGCGGGTTCTCGAGACCCGACGTCGAGAAGTCGACGAAGGCCTTCGAGCCGCACAGCACGGTCAGCGCGAGCGCTGCACCCGCGATGTCCCGAGTGACCTTGAGAGCGAAGCCGAGGCCGACGAGTGCCGTGCAGGCGAGCGAGAGCGCGAGGCTCGTGTAGTACGGCTCGCGGGTGAGGGCGTAGGGCAGCGTGACGAGCCCCATCCACAGGGGATTCGTGTAGGCCTGCACGCGCTCGACCGTGTTCCAGCGCAGTCCGTAGCCTTCGACGAAGTTGTCGACCACGCGGAAGGTGATGTAGGCGTCGTCGCAGACCCACGCGCACTTGAGGGCCAGCAGCACGAGACCGCCGACGAGTGCGAGGAGCAGCAGCGTGTCGAGGCGCGTGCGGCCGGGCTCGACTGCGACCGAGCGAGCATGGGCGTTGCGATCGGCGGACATGCTCACCTTGTAGCGACGCCGCTCCGGCCGGGCGAGCGCACGTTCGCACGCAAGAGCCGCCAGCCCTGCGGCGAGTCGTGGAGCAGCACGCCGGACGTCAAGTCGACGCGCAAGCGGAACGAGACGTGCGGCTCGATCCCCAGCGCGTGCGCCACGAGGTTGCGTACCACGTTGTAGTGGCACGCGATCGCGAGCGGTCCGCCGTGGCGCGCGAGCGCGCTCTCGAGTACCGGCCACGAGCGCGCGAGAACGTCCTCGTCGGTCTCTCCGCCGTGCGCGCGGTAGTTCCACGGATCGTCGTAGATCGCCGCCAGCTCGGACTCGTGCTCGGCGAGCAGTTGCTTCATCGGTCGACCTTGGAAACGTCCGCGAAAGATCTCGACGAGTCCGCCGTGGATCTCCAGCGGAGCTCCGCTCTCGGCTGCAAGGAACTCCCCGAGCGTGCGCGCGCGCTGCAACGTCGACGCGACGATCGCCTTGAACGGGAAGCCACGAAAGCGCGCGGCAAGGGCGATGCTGTCGCTCTGTCCCGCTTGCGACAGCGGCACGTCCATGCCTCCGTACGCGACACCTTGAAACTCCTCGGCCACTTCGCCATGGCGGAAGATCCAGACCTCGTGCCCCGTGCCGAAGCCCGGGTGAGCGCGGCGCGGAGTGCCGAGTGCGACAGTGGGGCGAGTCATGGGAGCAGGGTAACGGCCGAGACGCGCGCTCTCTTGCCGCTTCTTGTGCACGCCGATAATCTCTCGTGCGCGTTAGATTGCAACCTGCGAGCTCCACGATGCCCAAGCTGACCTATCTGCCCACCGGCGCCTCCTTCGACGTTCCCGCTGGCACCCGCTACATGGACCTGTGCCAGAAAGAAGACCTGCCCCAGCCCTTCGGCTGCACGGTCGGCAGCTGCGGCACGTGCTGCCTCACGGTCGAGAAGGGGCTCGAGGGCTGCGACCCCATGAGCGAGGACGAGCGCGACACGGTCGGCATGTGCACGGATCACAAGAACGCGCGCCTCGGTTGCCAGCTCGTCATCCGCGGCGACCTCGCAGTTCGGCCGATCGAATAGCGCGCAACGGGGTGCCAAGCTGTCCACGCGCGGGAGCCCCGCGCGAAGGAGTGAGCCTGCCATGACACGCGTCGGAGTCATTCTCTCGGGTTGCGGCCACCTCGACGGCAGCGAGATCCACGAGGCGGTCCTCTCGCTTTTCTTCCTCGATCGTGCGGGCGCGCAGGTCGTTTGCTTCGCTCCGGACGTCGCGCAGCGCGACGTCATCGATCACTCGACCGGCAAGGCGACCGGCGAGACGCGCAACGTGCTGCGCGAAGCTGCGCGCATCGCGCGCGGCAAGATCCAGCCTTTGTCCAAGGCTCACGCGCACGACCTCGATGCGCTTTTCTTGCCGGGCGGCTTCGGGGCCGCGAAGAACCT
The DNA here is from genome assembly GCA_044355055.1 of Planctomycetota bacterium. Lineage (GTDB taxonomy): Bacteria > Planctomycetota > UBA1135 > UBA1135 > F1-120-MAGs118. The sequence goes on from JBIKYW010000002.1 coordinate 12,017, forward strand.
GTCGGACTTCGCGCTCCAAGGCCCGGACGCCACGGTCACGCCCGAGCTCGTGCGGCTCGTGCGCGAGGTGCACGCCGCTCACAAGCCGATCGGAGCGGTCTGCATCGCGCCCGCGGTGCTCGCGGCGTGCTTCCGCGGCACGGGCGCGCATCCGCTGCTCACGGTGGGGGCGAAGGGCGGAGCGAGCGACGCGCTCGGCGCGATGGAGTCGCGACCGCAGGCCTGCACCGTCGAGCACTGCGTCGTCGACGAGGTGAATCGCATCGTCACGGCTCCGGCCTACATGTACGACGCGCGCATCTCGCAGGTGGCGCTCGGCATCGAGCAAGCAGTCGCAGCGCTCATGCGTCTCGCGGTGCGCCCGACTTCGGCGGTGCGCGCTTAGCGCTGCCCTTCGAGCCACCCCCCGCGGACGTCCACGAGAGCCAGCTCGGCATCCACTGGTCCGCACCCATGCGTGTTCCGGCGTTGCCGAGGAAGCATGCGATGGCGGCGACGCCGACGAGCGTGATGTACTCGCGCTCGCTGGCGGGGCCGACCATCAGCGCGTTGCCCATGAGCAGCACGACGCCGAAGCAGGCAGGGCGAACCGCCGCGCCGATGAAGAGCGCCGCGCCGCCGAGCAGCGTGCCGCAGGCGATCCACCACGCGAAGAGCTCGGGAAAGCGATAGACGATCTTGTTCGCGAAGGTCGCATACCACTGCGGAGCGTCGACGATGCGTGCAGCCGTCTCCTCGACGATCCACGGACCGATCCCGAGCGACCAAAGCTCGCGCGACTCGTGCAAGAGCAGTGCGCCGAGTGACGTGCGAAGCAGCACGAGCGCGAACGGCACCGGAACGGAGGAAGCTGCCATAGGGCGGGATGATTCCACATTCCGCCTCGCGGCTCCATAATCCAGCGAACTCATGACGCTCCGCATTCAGCTTTGGTCCGGTCCGCGCAATGTCTCGACGGCGCTCCTGTATTCCTTCGCGCAACGCGCGGACACCCGCGTGGTCGACGAGCCGCTGTACGCGCACTTTCTGCGGGTGAGCGGCGCGCAGCATCCCGGGCGGGACGAGGTGCTCGCGGCGCAGGACCCAGACGGCGCGCGCGTGGTGCGGGACGTCGTGCTCGCGCCCTGCGATCGGCCGGTGCTCTTCGTGAAGCAGATGGCGCACCATTTGGTCGAGCTCGACCGCGCCTTTTTGGCCCAGACGCGCAACGTGATCCTGACCCGCGACCCGCGCGAGATGTTGCCGAGTCTGGTGAATCAGGTGCCGGAGCCGATCCTGCGCGACACGGCCTATGCGATGCAGACCGAGCTCGTACGGCAGCTGCGGGCCAAGGGCGACGACGTGGTGGTGCTCGACGCGCGCGAGCTTCTCCTCGATCCACGGGGCGTGCTCGCTCAGCTTTGTGCACGGCTTCGGATTCCCTTCGACGAGGCGATGCTCTCGTGGAAGCCGGGCCCGCGGCCCGAGGACGGCGTGTGGGCGCCGCACTGGTATCACAACGTGCACCGCTCCGCGGGCTTCGAAACCTACTCGCCGAAGTCGACGCCGTTCCCTCCGCGATTGGAGCCGCTGTACGCCGAGTGCAAGCCGCACTACGACGAGCTTGCGGCGCTCGCGTTGCGCGCGCGCACTCGACTGCCCGACCCGCGCAACGAGCACATCTGGGTCCACGTCGGCGGTCGGCTGCTGCCGCGCGCCGAAGCGAAGGTCAGCGTGTTCGACAGCTCGGTTCAGGGCGGTGACGCCTGCTGGGAAGGTCTGCGCGTCTACGACGGCCGCGTGTTCAAGCTCGATGCGCACTTGGAGCGCCTCGAAAACTCGGCCAAGGCGCTCGCATTCGAGTCTTGCCCGTCGCGCGACTCGATTCGGCGGGCGCTGTTCGAGACGCTGGAACGCAATGGGATGCGCGATCAGGCGCACGTGCGGCTCACGCTGACGCGCGGCGAGAAGCTCACCAGCGGCATGAGCCCGCGCAACAACGTCTTCGGTCCGTGCCTGATCGTGCTCGCTGAGTGGAAAAAGCCGGTGTTCGGCACGCGGATGCTCGAGCTCGTGACCTCGTCGTGGCGCCGCAATCCGCCGATGTGCGTGGACTCCAAGATTCACCACAACAACTTGATCAACAACATCCTCGCCAAGATCGAGGCGGACAACGCGGGCGTCGACGATGCGGTCATGCTCGACGTCGAGGGCTACGTCAGTGAGACGAACGCCACCAACCTGTTCCTCGTCCGCAAGGGCGAGGTGCAGACGCCGTATGCGGATCACTGCCTGCCCGGCGTCACGCGCGGCACGGTGCTCGAGCTCTGCGCCGCGAACGACATTCCGTGCCGAGAGCGCCGCCTCTCGTTGACGGAGTTCTATGCAGCCGACGAGGTATTCACGACGGGCACGATGGGCGAGCTCGCACCGGTGGCCTTCATCGACCGTCGACGCATCGGCGATGGCGCGGCGGGGCCGATGACACGACGGCTGCAGTCGCTCTTCACGGACCTCACGCGTCGCGAGGGAACGCCGCTACCCTTCTGAGCTTGCGAGCTCGCGCAGCAGGCGTTCGACATCGAAGCTCTCGAAGCGAGCGATGCCGCGCGCGGCGAGGCGCCGCGCCTGCTCTCCGTCGCTGACTTCGTAGACGCACAGCGGAGCCGGAGCGTGCAAGGGTCCCATCGGGAGCTTGCGCTCGTCGCAGAAGATCACGGCGGCTTCGAGTCGAGCCAGCGCGACGCTTTCGAGCTGGTCCCACGTGCTGAGGACGGGGCCGACCGGGTAGGGGAGTCGGCGGCGCGCCTGCGCCAGCGCGTCCAAGTCGAAGGAGATCAGCGTGCAGCGGCCTTCGAGACCACGGAGCGGCTCGCGCAGGGTCTCGAGCAGCGCATCGGCGCCGAAGTGTCGCAGTGATTCGCGTTTCAGCTCGACGTAGGCATGGATTTCGCCACGGGCCATTCGCTGGGCGAACTCTGCGAGCGTGCAGAAGCGCTCCGCGGCGAAGCGCTCTCCGAAGCGGACGCGCTCGGTCGCGCGGAGCTCGCGCAGCGTCGCAAGGTCGACCTCCCAAGGGGCGCGGACGTCGCCCGCCATGCGCTGGAGGCTCGCGTCATGCAGCAGGAACGGCACGCAATCCGCCGTCCATTGAACGTCGATCTCGACGCCGTGAACGCCGAGGTCGAGCGCTCCGCAGACGGAGGCGAGGGTGTTCTCCGGAAAGCGTGCCGCGAGGCCGCGATGGGCCACGAGCCGTTCCTCCCAGCGCAGATCCGTCGGTACGTCCATGCAATGCACGCGCTCCGAAGGCATCATCATGCACCTTCGCGCTCGGCGTCCAGAGCGCATCGGACACAAACCAGCAGGCAGCCCGCGATGGATCTCTACGAACCGACACCCAAGGATCGCTTCAGCTTCGGACTGTGGACCGTGGGCAACACGGGACGCGACCCGTTCGGGGAGGCCGTGCGGCCGCCGCTCGCGCCGAGCTACATCGTGAAGAAGCTCTCCGAGTGTGGAGCTTGGGGAGTCAACCTGCACGACAACGACCTCGTGCCCTTCGGCTCGTCGGCCGCCGAGCGCGATCGCATCGTGCGGGAGTTCAAGGCGGCGCTCCAAGAGCACGGCATGTGCGTGCCGATGGCGACGACGAACCTCTTCTCGCATCCGATCTTCAAGGACGGCGCGTTCACCTCGAACGACCCCAAGGTGCGCGCATTCGCGCTGCGCAAGACGATGGACGGGATCGATCTCGGCGTCGAGCTCGGCGCGCGCGTGTACGTGTTCTGGGGTGGCCGCGAGGGAACCGAGGCCGATGCGTGCCGCGACCCGCGCACGGCGGTGGCTCGCACGCGCGATGCGATGGACTTTCTGTGCGACTACGTGCGCGAGCAGGGCTACGACCTCGTGTTCGCGCTCGAAGCGAAGCCGAACGAGCCGCGCGGCGACATCTACTTCCCGACGACGGGGCACATGCTCCATTTCATCTCGACGCTCGCGCATCCGAAGATGGTCGGCGTGAATCCGGAGGTCGCGCACGAGACGATGGCGGGGCTCTCTTTCACGCACGGCGTCGCGCAGGCGATGGAAGCGGGCAAGCTGTTTCACATCGACCTCAATGCGCAGCGCATCGGACGCTACGACCAAGACTTCCGCTTCGGCTCGGAGGATGTTCGTCAAGCGTTCCTGCTCGTGCGCCTGCTCGAAGGAACCATGGGCACGGCGCCGTACTCGGGACCGCTGCATTTCGACGCGCACGCGTATCGCTCCGAGGACGAAGCGGGCGTGTGGGACTTCGCGCGCGGCTGCATGCGCACGTACAAGATCCTCAAAGCTCGCGCGCAAGCGTTCGACGCGGATCCCGAGGTGCGCGCGTTGATCGCGGAGCAGAAGGACGCGTCGATCGAGCCGCTGCTCTCGGGTTACACCAAGGACAAGGCGGCGAAGCTGCGCGCGCTCGCACTCGATCCGGCTTCGATCTCGAAGCGCGGACTCCGCTACGAGCGCCTCGACCAGCTCATGATCGAGCACCTGCTCGGCGTGCGTTGACCATGGCGCTCTACCTCGGCTTCGACGTCGGTACGCAGGGCACGAAAGGCGTCGTGATCGACGATGCGCAGCGGGCGGTCGTGGCGCGCGCCTCGGCGTCCTACGGTCTGATCGAGGGACTTCCGGCGGGTTTCGCCGAGCAGCATCCCGACACCTGGGCCGCAGCGCTGCGCGACGTGACCACGCGGCTGCTCCAGCAAGTGGACCTCAAGGGACTCGCGGGGATCGGCGTATCCGGCCAGCAGCACGGCTGCGTCACGCTGGATGCGCGCGGCGAGGTCGTGAGGCCGGCGAAGCTGTGGTGCGATACGTCGGCCGCTGCGGAGGCAGCCGAGCTCTCCGCCCGCGCGGGGCGCGCGATTCCGGCGGGTTTCACGGCGCCCAAGCTCGTCTGGATGCGAACGCACGAGCCCGAGCTGTGGAAGCGCGTCGACCTCGTCTTGCTCCCGCACGACTGGGTGAACTACAAGTTGACGGGGCTGGCGACCATGGAGCCGGGCGACGCGTCGGGCACGGGTTGGTTCGACCCGCAGACGCGACGTTTCTGCCCGCGCACGATGAAGCTCGTCGATGCTCGCTTGCCCGGCATGCTGCCGCCGCTCTTGGAGAGCGGTGCGATCGCGGGCGAGCTCACCGCTGCGGGCGCGAAGTGGATCGGCTTGCCGCAGGCTTGCGTCGGAACTCCGGTCTCCACCGGCGGCGGCGACAACATGATGAGCGCGATCGGCGCGGGTGCCACGCGCGAGGGCGTCGCGGTTCTGAGCCTCGGCACCTCGGCGACGGTGTTCGCGCACTCCGCGAAGCCCATCGTCGATCCGCGCGGCGCCATCGCGCCCTTCTGCGACTCGAGCGGCGGGTGGCTGCCGCTGCTGTGCGTGATGAACGCGACGGGGGTGCTCGAAGAGGTGCGCGCGGCCTTTGGCGGCGATTTGGAGAGCCTCACGCGCGAAGCCGAGCGCGTCGAGCCGTTGTGCGGCGGTGTGACGTTCGTGCCGTTCCTCGTGGGGGAGCGCGTGCCGGACCTCCCGCATGCCACGGGCTCGCTGCTCGGACTGCGCCCCGGCTCGCTGAGATCTGGGGTCGTGTTCCGCGCCGCGTTGGAGGGCGTCGCACTCAACTTGGCGAACGGCGTGGCGCGACTGCGCGAGCTCGGGCTCGCGATCGACACGGTGCGTGCCGTCGGTGGCGGCGCTCGCAACGCGCTGTGGCGCTCGATCCTCGCGGACGCGCTCGAAGCGACGGTGGTCCCGCTCTCGGAGGCCGAGACCGGCGCGTTGGGCGCGGCGCTTCAGGGCGCATGGACCCGCCGACGGGCCTCGGGCGAAGACGTGAGCATGGATGCGGTCGCGAGCGGCTGGGCGGCGCCAGCGAGCGCTCCGTCCCGTCCGGATCCGCGGCGAGTGCTCGCCTATCGCGAAGCCCGAGAGCGCTTCGTGCGCGCGCACGGAGCGTGACGGAACGTCGCCGAGGTTTCATACTTCCACCCGTGGACAACGCGCCTGTGATTCTGTCGGTCGATGCGTTCGGCCGTTCCTACGAGAGCCATCGCGCCGTCGATGGGCTGTCCTTCCAGCTGCGCGCCGGCGAGATCCTCGGCCTCGTCGGACCCAACGGGGCGGGAAAGACCACGACGCTGCGCACGATCGCGGGAGTGCTGCCCGTCAAGGAAGGACGCATCACGGTCGGGGGGCACGACCTCGCGCGCGACGAGGAGCGCGCCAAGCGCGCGATGCGCTGGATTCCCGACGATCCGCAGCCCTTCGACGCGCTGACCGTGCTCGAGCACTTGGAGTTCACGGCCGCGCTGTACGGCCAGCGCGATTGGCGCGCGCGCGCGGACGAGCTGCTCGCGCGCTTCGAACTTTCCGAGAAACGCGATGCCTTCGGAGGCGAGCTCTCCCGCGGCATGCGACAGAAGTTGGCGTTTTGCTGCGCTTGGATCGCGCGTCCGGCGCTGGTCTTGATGGACGAGCCGCTGTCGGGGCTCGATCCGCGCGGCATTCGCTCTGCCAAGTACGAAATCGAAGCGCTCGCGCGCGATGGAGTGGCGGTGATCCTCTCGTCGCACCTCTTGGTGCTGATCGAAGAGCTCGCCACGAGGCTTCTGATCCTCGACCGCGGTCGCAAGGTGTTCGAAGGAACCCTCGACGAGGCGCGGGCGCGTTTCCCCGAGCATGCGCGCGGCTCGCTCGAAGAGATCTTTTTTGCGGCGACCGGGGACGGGGGCAAGGCTTCGTGAGCGAGGGTCAGGCCGCGCTCGAGCTGCTTGCTCGGCGCAAGTTCCGCGGGTTTTGGCGTCGACAGCTGCGCAAGGCGCGCACGCCCAAGGGCGCGCTGCTCGCCCTGTTCGGCGTGGCGACGTTCGCGCTTTGGTTTGCGAGCATCACGCTCGGCGCCGGCGGAGAGCGGCTCGTCGTGCAGGTCGACCAGCTTGCGGTCCTCGCTCGATTCGGCCTCCTGACGATGACGATGCTCACCATCTCGAGCGCCTTTTCGCTGCGCGGCCTGTACCTGCCTTCGAGTGAGATCGAAGCGCTCTTCTCTGCGCCGCTTTCGCGCATCGCACTCGTTCGCTACCGCCTGCGTTCCGCGCTGGCGCGCTCGCTTTTCGGCGCCGTCTTCTTCGGTTGGATGTTTGCGCGACGGGCACCCGAGCCTTGGTTTGCATTCGCCGGCGCCTTCAGCGCCTTGATGACCTTGCCCCTCTTCGGTCAGGCGCTCTCGCTTTCCTTGGGCGATGCGGAGAATCGACTCGCGGCTCGACTCTCGAGATTGCCCTGGCGCACGATCTCGCTCGCGGTGATCGCAGCGGCCGTCGGAGTGTTTGTCCTCTCGGTGGAGTCCGCGGACGGCGCGAGCTCGTTCGGGAGCTACGAAGAGCTCTTCTCGTTTCTTTCCGAGCACCCGCTCGTGCGCGCGATCGGACTGCCCTTCACGCCGTGGATCCGTGCGATCACGGCCCTCGATGCGCGCACGTTCTGGCCGTGGTTTGGGGCCTGCGTCGCGATCTTCGGCTCATTTTGGTGGGGTGTACCACGCATTCCCGTCGACTACCGGGAGCTCGCACTCGAGACTTCCGCCGATGTCGCGCGTCGACTCGCGCGGGCGCGCCGCGGTCTGGCCGCGAGTTCGGGTTCCGCGGGGGCGGGCACGCGATCGTGGCGCACTCCGTGGCTCGCCGGACGCGGTCCCTTCGGCGCGGCCGCATGGCGCAAGGCCGTGACGATCGTGCGCAAGTCGCGCGCGAGCTTCCTGCTCGGCGGCGTGATCGTGTCGCTCATCGCCGTGTTTTCCGTCGCAGCGGGAGAGCGCGACGCCGATGCGGCTTTGCGCGGTGCTCTGATGGTCGCGGGGTTCGGCACGTTCTACCTGTGCATCGGGCTGCGCTTCGACTTCCGCGAAGATCTCGACTTGATCGGACTCCTGCGCAGCTGGCCCATTGCTCCGTGGAAGCTCTTCCTTGCGACGCTGATCCCCGAGACGATGCTCGTTTCGGGGATGATCGCGCTCGGGGTCGGTGGGCTCGCGCTGTATCACGGCTCGCTCGATCCCCGGCTGCTTCTCGTCGTCGGCGCCGTGCCCTTCGCGGTGCTCGCTTGGACCGCCATCGACAACGCGACGTTCCTCTTTGCGCCGGTTCGCATCGGAGCTGCCAACGACGGAGCACTGCAAAACGCGGGGCGTGCGATGATCTTGATGCTGCTTCGCACGCTGACGCTGGTGCTGTGCGGGGCGCTGGCCTGTACGCCGTACATCGTGCTCGACTCAGGCCTCGAGCTTCCGACGTTCCTTTCGGTCAGCGTGGGCTGCCTCGCTGGGGTCGCGATTCTCTGCACGGAGATCGCGGTGCTCGTATTTCTCGGAGGCGAAGTCCTGCGGCGTTTCGACGTTCCGCGGGATCAGCCCTGAGCCCGTGCGCCGACGGTTGGTAGCATCTCGATCGATGAGCGGGGACGCTGGAGCAGAGGGGCGCGAGCCGTTGGCGGGGCTCGAGGACCTGCGCACGACCTTCGAAACGATGAGCGAAGGTCTCGTTGTTCAGGAAGAGGGGGGCTCGATCGTGCTCTCGAACCCCGCGGCGGAGCGGATCCTCGGACTCACATCCGAGCAACTCAATGGGCGCACTTCGCTCGATCCTCGTTGGCGGACGGTTCGCGGCACCGGCGCACCCTTCCCCGGCGACGAGCATCCTGCGATGGTCACCCTGCGCACGGGTGCGCCGACGAGCAACGTCTTGATGGGGGTCTATCGTCCGAGCGGCGACCTCGTCTGGATCAGCGTGAGCAGCCGACTGCTCCCGCGCGGTGCGGGACGTCCCCGCGCGGTGCTCGCGACCTTCCGAGACATCACGCGGGAGCGGGAAGCTCTGGTCGAACTGCGTCGTCGCGAGGCGCTCCTGCATGCGACCATCGACGGCCTGCCCACGGGCCTGTACATCACCGACGAAGCCGACGGACGGGTCCTGCGCTTCAATGCGCCGCTGTGCGATGTCTTGGCCCTCGGCGCGCTCGAAGAGCCGTTGCGCGCGGGTCAACTCACGGAGTTGGAGCTCGACGCTCACATGTCGCAGCTCGTGGGGGACCCCGCGGCGTGGGAAGGCCTGAGGCGCGCAACGGCCGAGCTTGCAGCGGATGCGACCGTCGAGCGCGAGCTGCGACTCGCGGATGGTCGCACGCTGCGTTGCGCTTCGCGCCTGATCCTCGACGATGCGGGAGCACGCATCGGACGCTTGCACATGGTCGAGGACGTGACCCGGCGTGTGCGTGCGGAGGAGGAACGTCGCGCTCTGGAGCACCGCGTGCAGGAAGTTCAGCGACTCGAGAGCCTCGGTGTTCTCGCGGGCGGCATCGCGCACGACTTCAACAATCTCCTCACCAGCATCGTCGGCAGCGCCGAGCTCGCGTTCATGTCTGCTCCGGAGGGCAGCGCGCTCGCGCGTCAGATGGAGCGCATCCTGCAGGCTTCGACTCGCGCGACGATGTTGTGCCAGCAGATGCTGAGCTACGCGGGCTCGAACATCTCCGCCGTGCGTCGCATCCATCTCTCCGACACCGTACGCGAGGCGCTCGCATCCTGCGCGAAGCCGATGGACGCGCGCGTCGAGCTCGCGCTCTGCCTCGCGCCTGAGTTGCCCGCTCTGCTCGCCGATCCCGCGGCCGTCGTGCAGGTCACGGTGAATCTCCTCACCAACGCGTACGAGTCGCTCGGCCCCGAGGGCGTCCGCGTGACCGTCTCCACCTCGGTGGCGCAATTCGAGTCGAGCGAGTTCGCGCGGGCCGCCTTCGCTCCGAGCCTTCAAAGTGGCGCTTACCTCGTGCTCGAGATCTGCGACACCGGCTGCGGCATCGAACCCGCGGTCTTGGCGCGCATCTTCGACCCGTTTTTCAGCACCAAGTTCACCGGCAGCGGTCTCGGCCTTTCGGCAAGCGTCGGCATCGTCCGCAAGCACAAGGGTGCTTTGTTCGTCGAGAGCCGCGTCGGAGAAGGCACCCGCGTTCGCGTCGCGCTGCCGGTCGCGCCCTCACCCAAGGTGTCATGAGCACGTCTCCGCTGCCTCCGGGACAGCGTGCTGTTGTGCACATGCCGGTGCGCCACATCGGCGAACTGCCGCCCTTCGATGGCTCGGGCTGGTCGCTCACGCTCGCGGGCGAGGTCGACCGTCCGCGGGTTTTCTCGCTCTTCGAGCTGCGGGAGCTCTCGACCGTCGACATCGAAGCGGACTTTCACGCGGCTGCGGGCTGGAGCGTTCGGCGGCTCCAATGGCGTGGCGCGCGACTGTGCGACGTACTCGCCGCCGCGGGAGTCCGTGCCTCGGCCCGCACGCTGCGTGCGTCGGATGGTCAGCGCTATGACAGCACGCTCGCGGTCGCCGATGCGCTCGAGCCCGACGTGCTGCTCGCCACCATGCTCGGCGGAGAGTCCTTGCGCATCGAGCATGGGGGACCTTTGCGCCTCGTCGTACCCGCCCGCTACGGCTGGAAGTCCGTCAAGTGGCTGCGCGCGCTGGAGGTGCACTCCGACGAGCGCGCGGGCTTCTGGGAGCGCCGCGGCTTCCACCCTCGCGGCGATCCTTGGCGCGAGGAACGCCTCGCCTGAAGCAGCGCTCCGCGCGATTTAGGCTCGCGGAGCGGCCCGCATCGCAGCTTCGAGATGCGGCCGGATGCGCCGAGCCGTGGCCGGATTGGCGAAGCCGCAGAAGTCGACGGGCGTGGTGACGTCGAGCTCGAAGTCGAGCGCTGCACCGAGCGGCCCTTCGACGACGCAGCCCGCGGCGCGCGCGCACACGATCGCCCCCGCGACGTCGTAGGGGTGCGAGTTCACCGTGCTGTGCCCCATGCGTGTGGCGAGCCAGCCGCGCACGTCTGCGATCATGCGGTAGGTTCCGATGGAGAGGAGCACGAGCTGTCCCGCATTCGAGATGTATTGGTCGTCGAAGAAGTGGCGCAGGTTCGCGCCCTCGTGGACGCGCAGCCGCTCCGTGAAGTCGGCTTCGATCGCTGCGAGCGCGGGGCGCTGGTCCGGCGAGTAGCGGAAGATCGGGAAGTAGCCGTGGTCGACGCGCGCGTCTTCACCCGCCGTGAGTGTTCGAGCGCGCACGAGCCTTCCATCGCCGAGCTCGCGCTCTTCGAGCTCGCACGCGCTGCCCGTTCGCGCGGAAAGACGTCGGAAGCGCGCCCCGCGCGAGTCGGGAATCTCGCTGACCATGCCCCAGCTCACCTCGCCGAGCCGAGGAGCCGCGGAGCCCGGTGGCGCGAAGCTCACCACGGTCCACGCGGAGCGCAGGTCGCACATCAGGTTGCGCGTGCCGTCGATCGGATCGAGCGCGATGCGCGGTCCGCCGTGGTCGAATCCGTTGAGCGCACGCACGCCCCCGCGTCCGTCGGGCCCCATGTGGCGCCAGCCCGTGTCCTCGGTGAGCAAGGACAGGCTCTGGGTCCGCGCACAGGCCTCGGACCAGCGCTCGATGGCCGCCTCGACGCGCGCATCGACGGCGTAGGTCACGTCGCCCGCCCCCTGCCGCACGGCTCGCGCGACGAGATCGAGGTCCCCCTGCTCGACTGCGGCCGCGACGGCCGCCCGGGCTTCGCTGCGCACCTTGTCGCACAGCCCCCGCAGCGCCTGCTCCCAGGTCCCCTCCACGTCGCTCGGCTCGAACTCCGGTTGCATCCCGCGTAGGATACCGAGCCCGCGTCCCCCGCTGCGGTCCGCGGATCACCTCCATGAACTCTGAAGTCCGCGACGTCATCATCATCGGCTCCGGCCCCGCCGGCTACACGGCTGCGATCTACACCGCGCGCGCCAACCTCAAGCCGCTGCTCTTCGAGGGCATGCAGCCCGGCGGCCAGCTGACGATCACGACCGACGTCGAGAACTACCCCGGCTATCCCAAGGGCGTCGAAGGCCCGAAGATGATGGAGGAGTTCAAGGAGCAGGCGGCGCGCTTCGGCACGGAGATCGTGTTCGAGCAGGTCGTCAAGGTCGACTTCTCCAAGCGGCCCTTCACGCTTTGGACGGACTTCAACGAATACCAAGCCAAGTCCGTGATCATCTGCACGGGCGCGAGCGCAAAGCTGCTCGGCATCGAGAGCGAGACGCGGCTCATGGGGCACGGCGTCTCGGCCTGCGCGACCTGCGATGGCTCGTTCTTCAAGGGCAAGGAAGTGCTCATCGTCGGCGGCGGCGACACCGCGATGGAGGAGGCCAACTACCTGACGCGCATGTGCGCGAAGGTGACGGTGGTGCACCGTCGCGAGGAGTTCCGCGCCTCGAAGATCATGCTCGACCGCGCCAAGGCGAACCCGAAGATCGCTTGGCTGCTGAACAAGGAGATCGTCGAGATCCTCGCCAACGAGAAGGGCAAGGTCGACTCGGTGCGCGTGAAGGACACGCGCACGGGAGCGCTCTCGGTCGAGAAGACCGACGGTGTGTTCGTGGCCATCGGTCACAAGCCCAACACCGAGCTGTTCGACGGCGTGCTCGACGCCGATGAGACGGGCTACCTGAAGGTTCACTCGGGCACCTACACCTCGGTGGAGGGCGTTTTCGCCGCCGGGGACGTGGCCGACAAGACCTACCGTCAGGCCATCACCGCCGCCGGGATGGGCTGCATGGCGGCCATCGACGCCGAGCGCTGGCTCGAGCGCCAAGGCTCGCACTGAGCGCCGTCGCCGTGGCCAAGTCGGCTCGACACGTCGTCGTCACGGGCGCCGGCACGGGAATCGGCCGCGCGATCGCGGTCGCTCTTGCAGCCAAGGGCTCCTCCCTCACGCTCCTCGCGCGCGACGCGGGGCGGCTCGAGGCCACGGCGGAGCTCGTGCGCGAGCACGGCGCGCAGGCTCAGGCCATTCCCTGTGACATCCGCAAGCGGAAGGCAGTGGACCTCGCCTTCGCCGACGCAGCCGCGCGCTTCGGCCCGATCCACGTGCTCGTCGCCAATTCTGGCGTCGGCGGGCCCAACGCTGCGGGGCCCAAGGACCGCTTCGACGACCTTGTGGCGACCAACCTCGTCGGGACTTACTCCTGCCTGCGCGCCGCGGAACGGCACCTCGCGCCCGGTCCCGCCCCGCGCCACTTCGTCGTGATCGCCTCGATTCTCGCGCGCATCGGCGTCGCCAACTACACCGGCTACTGCGCCTCGAAGGCGGGGCTGCTCGGGCTGGTGCGCTCGCTCGCCGCCGAGCTCGCCCCGGCGAACGTTCAGGTCAACGCGCTCTGCCCCGGCTGGGTGAACACCGAGATGGCCCGCAGCGGTCTCGAGGGCTTCGCGCGAGCCATGAACTCGACCTACGAGCGCGCCTTCGAGGTTGCGATGGAGTCCGTGCCGCTCAAGCGCATGAGCGAGCCCGAGGAGGTCGCCGCGCTCGTGCGCTGGCTCGTCTCGAAGGAAGCCCGCGGTATCACCGGGCAAGGGCTCGACATCAACAACGGCGCTTGGATGGGCTGAGCCGCGCAGCGAGTGCGCCCGGTGATACCGC
>JBIKYW010000125.1:0-8146 GCA_044355055.1 Planctomycetota bacterium
TGGGCGACCTGCGCGATCCGAGCAACGTCGAGCGCGAGGCCGCGCTGGACGCGTGGGGCAGTCCGAGGCGCTAGGGGAGCGCCGTCGGGCGAGCCCGACCCTTGGTTTTGCAGTCTTAGGACTCGACGGGCGGGTCTCCGACGTAACTCGGCGGGCCTCCAGCCGTTATCCTGCTGCGCCCATGAACCCCGTGCTCCTCGCACTCGCGACCCTTCCGGCCGCACAGGTCGCCTCCCAAGACCCTACGCCGCCCGCGCGCGTCGAGCTCAGCCTGCTCGACGCAGCACGCACGGCGCTCGAGAACGACCTGTCGCTCAAGCTCGAGGAGAACAACGCGGAGGTCTCGCAATACACCTACGAAGGCAGCTGGGGCAGCTTCGACCCGGTGTTCCGCGCCGATGCGAGCTATGCGGACGTCGAGAACCGGAACAACAACCCGTTCTTCACGATCGACAGCATCAACTCGCAGACCATGGAGATCGGCAGCGGTCTCAACCTGCCGTTGCTCACCGGCGGCGCCGTCGACCTGTCGTTCCAGCAGTCGAACACGGATTCGAACTTCGCGCTGTTCCAGCGCTCGGTGTCCGAGCGGGTCGCGCTGAGCTTCAACCAACCCCTCTTGCGCGCGGGTGGCAGCGCCTACGCGACCTCGACGCAACGCGAGAATGAGCTGCGCATGCGTCGACAGCTCGAGCGCGTCCGACAGGCACGCCAAGACCTGATCCAGCGCGTCGCGCAGTCGTACTGGGATCTCGTCACGGCGCTGGAGCAGGCGCGGGTCGCGGAAGAAACGCTCGCACTCGGCCGCGAGCAGCTCACGCAGAACCAGCGGCGCTTGAGCGCGGGCGTGGGCACCGAAGTCGAGGTGCTGCAAGCCGAGACGAACGTTGCGCAGCGGGTCGAGCAGAAGCTCGCGCGCGAGGTCTCCGTGAAGGCCGCTGCCGACAAGCTCAAAGGCCTGATGTATCCGGGCACCAACGCCGCCACGTGGGAGCGCGAGTTCGTACCGGTCACCCAGCTCCCCGAGGTCGATCCGCAGAGTGTGCCGAGCTGGAATGCCGCGTTCTCCGTCGCGCTCGCCGAGCGCTCCGAGCTGCGACAGCAGATGTTTCAGATCGACGAGGCCGAGGAGCAACTGCTGCGCGCGAGCTCGCTGCGCCGCTCGCAGCTCGACTTCACTTTCGAGACCTCGAGCTTCGCGATCGAGCGCAACGAGGGCGACGCGCTCGAGTCCGCCTTCGGCTGGGACTATCCCACGTACCGAGCCGGACTGAGCTTCAGCGCGCCGATCGGCAACCGCTCGGCACTCTTCGCCGAGAAGTCCGCGCGCGCGGGTGTCCGCAACGCCCGCTTGATCTACGACCAGCTCGAGTCGCAGGTGGTCGAGGAAGTGCGCACGGCAGTGCGCAACACGCTGTACTCGATCGAAGCCGTGCGCGCCGCGGCAGCGAGCACCGAGCTTGCACGGCGCCAGCTCGCGGCCGAGCAAGCGCGCTATCGCGAGGGACTCTCGACGAACTTCCAAGTGCTGCAATTCCAACAGCAGCTTGCGGAAACCCTGTATTCGCAGACGCTCGCGCACGCGAACCTCGCCAAGGCGTTGATCGCGCTCCGCCGTTCCCAGGGCATTCTCGATCCCGAGCGGTTCGGTCTCTAGCCTCGGCGGCGACGGGTCATGCGCAGCCTTTCCGCCACGCTCGCGCGGCTTGCTCTCGGAGCAGCACTGCTCGCGACGGCCTGCGAGAAGGCTGCGCAGCCGAGCAAGTCGAGCTCCGAGACCCGCGCGGCGAGCCCGATGGCTCAGGACTCGCGCATCTCGTATCTGCTCTCACCGGCGAGTCGCAGCGAGTACTACGACGTCGACACGTCGAACACGCTGGGGATCCTCGCCGAGACCTTGGAGCGCGGACACCGCGACCCGCTGCGCCGCGCGCGCGAAGAGCTCGGCTCGATGGGCTCGGCCGGACTCGAAGTCGCTAGCCGCGCGATCGACGCCCACTTCGAGAGCCCCGATGGCAGCGCGCACTTGCGCAATGCACTGGAAGTCGTGCACCGCAGCAGTGCGCCCGAGGCGCGCGAACTGTGCCTGCGTGTGCTGCGACACCGCGACATCGGACTCGCCGCGCTCGCCGCGGCCGCGCTCGAGAAGCACGGCCTTCCGGAGGACTACGAGCGCTTGATCGCGTGCTTCGACTCGGCACCGCCCGAGTTCAAGCTGCGCTTTTTCATGGCCGCCGCGCGGCTCGCGCCCGAGCGTGCGCAGCGGCAAGTGCTCGACTGGATCGACCGCGGCGAGCTCGCGGGCATCTGGGACGAGTGCGGATCGTTGCTCGCGGAGGCCAGCGCGCCCGACGTCGTCGGCCGCCTGAGTCCCCTGTGGCCCGGAATGCCACCGCGCTTCAAGGCCTTGCTCGCGGCGCCTTGCGCGCGCGCGGGCGAGGAGGAAGCGCTCGGCTTCCTGCGCGAAGATGCGAGCAGCGCAGAGCAATGGCGCGCCGAGTCGGCGGTCACGGCACTCCACCGCGCGCGGATGTTCGACGAGCTCGACGCGGTCGCGCGCCGCGGACAGGTGGCGAGCGCGAGACTGAGGGCGCTCAACTCCCTCGCCGCGCCGGGGATTGCCGAGCAGCACCTCGAGGCCTTCCGCGCCAACCTGAACTCGACGGACGAGGGACTCTCGGCAGCAGCGCTCGCCGTGCTCGTGCGCGTGTGCGACGAGAGCGCCATCGCGCGCGCACTCGCGCTCGCCTCTGAAGGAGACAACGAGGCCCTGCGCACGGCGATGAGCGCTCTGCGCGAGCCGATGCAGAGCGACCCCGCGCTCGCCGAGCGTGTCCTGCGTGCTCTCGAAGAGCGTCGTGGCCCCGAGACGGGCCTCGGCGTCGCCGAGCAAATGCGCACCCTGCAGGCGATCGGTCAGGTGCCTCTGGAGTCCGCGGCGGCGTCGCTGGTCGCGCGTGCTCTCAAGGCGCAGGGCGAAGTCGCAGGAATGAGCGCGCGCCGCTGGCTCTTGCAGCAAGCCTCGAACGCGGGGCCCGTCGGACAACGACAACTCGCGAAAGAACTCGACACCGCGGACGACACGCTACTCCGACTCGACTTGATCGAGGCGATCGCGGCGTGGGGCGGCCCCGTGTCGGTGGACGTGCTCGTGCGCTTCGTCGAGAGCGAGCGCGCACGGCCCTACGAGATCCTGCTCGCCGCGGAGCGCCTCACGCGCGTCGGTCGCGTCGAAGAAGTCGCACCCACCCTCAAGCGGGTCGCGCTCCGCGTCACGCAAGCGGACGTGCGAGTCGCGCTGCAAGCGCTCCTGTGGCTGAACTATCCCGGCCCGCGCTAGTCCGCGCGAATCAGGGATTTTCGACGAGATCGCGCCACGCCGGATCCGAGCTCCAGCGCGGACGCGTGCTCAAGCCGCTCCAGCGGCCCTCGTCGTTGGGATGAGCCACCAGCGCTTGCTTCGAAGTCCAGACGTAGGCCGACGAGCCCGTCTTGCGCCACTCCCACGGCCAAGCGCGCACGAGCGTGCCGTCGACCGACGGTCCGACCTCGAAGAGATAGCCGTGGCGACGGAGGAGCTTGCCGCCGTCGAGGAACTCGGCGTCGTCGACCTGCCGCGCAGCGTTCGGATCCGCGCTGAGGAGCGATTCGACGCTCACGCGCTCCGCGGCCTGCACTTCGTTCGAGGCGAGCGCCGCGAGACGCTGCACGAGGACGCGCGCGTCCTCCTCGTTCTCGCGCAGCGCGAACTCACGCAAGCGCGGCAGCGAGACCAAGAGCACGACGAGTCCGATGGCGATGAGCATCGCGGCGCTCGAGAGACTCAGGGCGCCACGGCGGGAGGAACTCTGGTGGGGGATCAAGGTGCGCACGTGCGGGATCGTGCCTCTTCGAATGCTAGGCTTCAAGGCATGCGTACGCCGACGCTCGACGGAATGCCCGCGGACCTGCGCGCCGCAACGCTCGCGGTCGCGAGCACGCTGCGTGCCGGTGGAGCGCAATCGTGGCTCGTCGGCGGCGCCGTGCGCGACCTCGCGCTCGGGCGCGCCCCCAAGGACGTCGACCTCGCGACCGATGCGCACCCCGAGCGCGTCGAGCAGCTCTTCCCCGCCGCGAAGGGCGTCGGCCGAGCGTTCGGGACCATGCTCGTCGTGCACGAGGGCGTACCCGTTCAGGTGACGACCTTCCGCTCGGAGCGTGGCTACAGCGACGCGCGGCGCCCCGATCAGGTGAGCTTCGGCGCCAGTGCGGCCGAAGACGCCGCGCGGCGGGACTTCACCTGCAATGCGATGTTCCTCGACCCGCACGACGGGCGGCTCTTCGACCCGCAGGGCGGCCTCGCGGACCTCGGCGCGCGCCGCTTGCGCTGCGTGGGGGACCCCGCGGCGCGCTTCCGCGAGGACGGGCTGCGGCTCCTGCGGCTCGCGCGCTTCGCTGCGGACCTCGACCTGACGGTCGAGCCCGCGACGCTCGCCGGAGCCCGGGCCTCGGTCGCCTCGATCGCGGGCGTCAGCGGCGAGCGCGTCCTCGCCGAGCTCTCGACCATCTTCAGCCGCCCCCGCGCCGCGCGCGCCCTGAGGCTCCTGCACGAGCTCGGAGTGATCGAGCGGACGCTGCCCGGGCTGCGGTACGACGAGGTCGAGCGACGCTGCGCCGTGGCGGAGCGCTGCCCCGATCCGCTGGGCGTGATCGAGGGGCTCGCCGTGCTGTTCTGCGTCGAGGTCCTCGACCCCGCCCGATCGACCGCGTCCGCGGACCTGAAAGCCCACCTCGACCGCCTGCATCCCTCGGGCGAGCAGCGCTCGGGCGTCCACGAGGTCTGCGGGCTGCTCCAGCAGTGGGAGCGCTGGTCCACCGAGCCCCCGTCGCGCGCCGAGCTGATCCTCGCCGCTCGCCGGAAGGTGTTCGCTGCTTCCGGCCGACTCGCACGCGCCTCGCTCGGGCTGCGCGGTGGCGAGGTGAACGCGCTCGACGCGGTCGAGGCGCAGGCACGCGCATTCCGAGCGGACGAGCTGCACCCCAAGCCGCTCCTCGACTCGACGGACCTCGCCGCGGCGGGCATTCCGAAGGGCCCGCGCTGGAAGGAGCTCCTCGCCGCAGCCGAGCGAGCCCAGCTCGACCTACGGCTGCGCAGTCGTCACGAGGCGCTGGAGTGGCTGGACTCGCTTCACCACGAGGAATGAGCTCCGCCCGCCACTAGGTCGGCGGGAAGACTCGCCGCAGCGCCGCGGAAAGCGGAAACCCGCACAAGATGAGAGCCGCGGCGAGCCCGCTGGGACTCTCGAACACCGCGCTTGCGTCGCGGAGGCTCGGCGCCGAAGCGAGCGCAACCAAGGCGCTGAAGACGAGCAAGCGCCGAAGCCCGAGCCCCGTCGCGCGGCCTGCGTCGGTACGGGTCCAGCTCTTTCTGCGCGCCGCTTCGCGCAGGAGCGCAAAGGCGCCGAGCAACGAGAGCAAGAGCGATAGGAGCGGCGCGACGCGCACGCCGCTCGACGGACTCAGCCACGCGACGGCGAGCACGGAGAGCGCGGCGACCGCCAGCGCGATGCGCGGAGTCTGACCGACCTCGTCGTCGCTCGCAGCGTCTTCGAGCCGGGCCACGGCCGACACGCTCGCGACGTACACGAAGTACAACGCGAGGAACGCCCAACCCCACGAAGACTCGACGGAGGCCTCGCCCGAGCCGAGCTCGCGGGCCGCGAGCCACCCAAATCCGAGGTTCGTAGCACGGCAGGCTCCGAGGAGCGCGGGTCCGACCCAGCGACCGCGGCCGAGGAAGTCGTAGGCCAGAACCAGCAGCGCGAGGCCCGCCATCCACGCGGCCGCGCGCGGCCCGACGCACCACGCGAGCGCGATCGCGCCGACGATCAGGGTCGCACCGACGACGAGCGCCGCTGTGGGGGCAACCTTGCCCGAAGGGAGCGGTCGATCGGGGCGCGAGCGCGCGTCCTCGCCGCGGTCCGCCCAGTCGTTGAGCACCATCCCGCCGTGGTACACGCACGCCGAAGCACCCAGCGCCACTGCGGCACCCTTGCTCGCAGGCCAAGCACCGCCTCCGCCGAGCAGGAGCCCCGCCGCGACGTCCGCCAGCGCCGAGGGCGCGAGCGAGAGGCGCGCGAGCCGCCCCCAAGCGAGCAGGCGCGCCGAGGTGCTCACAGGCCGGAGACTCGCATCACGTCGTTGTAGGTGACGTACACGAGCAAGGTGAGGATCAGCACCATCCCGACGACTTGGCTGTAGCTGTGCACGCGCTCCGAGACCGGCGAGCCCTTCAGCTTCTCGATCACGAGGAACAGGAGATGACCGCCGTCGAGCAGCGGCACCGGCAGCACGTTGATGAACGCGAGGTTCACACTGAGCATGCACAGGAAGAAAAACAGCTTCGCGAGTCCGAGCTCGGCCCAGCTGTAGGCGTACACCCCGATCGAGATGATGCCGCCCATGTGCTTGCTCGAGACCTGTCCGAGCACCATGCGCTTGAGCATCACCCACGAGTCGACGAGGAACTTCCACGTGGCCTGCGTGCCGACGGCAGCAGCTTCGCCGACGCTGCCCGCGCGATAGATGTAGAGCGCCTCGCGCTGGCCGAAGCCGTACACGGCGATGGCCTGCGGTCCCGGAGTCACTTCGAGCTCGAGCACCGTCGAGCCGCCGTCCGCACCGTCGCGACGAACCTTCAAGGTCAGGCTGCGCTGCTCGGCCGCAACGCCCTGCACGAGCGGCAGGAAGTCGCGCTCCCAGTCCGCGAGCTCGACGCCGTTCGCCGACAAGAGTCGATCGCCGCTTTGCAGCTTGCCCTCGGCGGCCGCGCGCGGCGCGACGACGACCTCGCACTGCGCCAAGTTCGGCGCGAGCGCCACATCGCGCGAGAATGTGAGCGCGCCCGCCGCATCGAGAGCCGGTCCGCGCAGCGTGAGCTTCGCGCCGCCGCGCTCGACTTGAACGTCCAGCGGCTGACCGTCCCGTGCAGCCAGCAACAGGTCATGGCGCTGCAAGATGCGCCGACCGTTGACCGACACGATGCGATCGCCCGCGGCGAGCCCGAGCTTCTCGGCGTCTGCACCCGCGCGCACTTCGCGCACGATCGACACAGCCGGAATCAGACCGAGCACGCGCTTGCCCTCGTCGGAGCGCCACTCAGGTTCGAGAACGACCTCGCGCTCCGCGCCGTCTTGGCTCGCGACGCGCAATCGCAGCGCACGGCCCTCGCGCGTCGCGACATCGAGTGCCTCGTCGAGCCCGAGCTGCTCCGGCACGCCGAGCACGGCGACGAGGCGATCCGTGGCCACGAGGCCCGCCTTCGAGGCCGCCGAGTCGGGCTCCACCAAGATCGCTCCCGCGCGATCGGCGCCCGGTGCGACACCGATCGACGAGATCCCCATGCGCTCGTCGTATTCCGGCGTGATCGAAAGGCGGCGCGGCTCGCTGGAGAGCGGCCCCTGCACGACGAGTTCGCAGGGTCCGGGAGGCGCGAGCGCGATCTCTTGAGCGATGTACTCGAAGCTCGCGATCTGCGTGCCATTCACCTCGAGCACGCGCGTTCCCGGCTCGATTCCCGCGCGCCACGCAGGGCTTCCGGGCGCCACCGCACCGACCAAGGGCTCGCTGAACGGCACGCCTTGGAACATCACGAGCGGCAGCACGATCGCCGCGAACACGACGTTCATCAGGACGCCGCCGGAATAGATGAAAAAGCGCGCTCCGACCGACTTGGTGTGCAGCTCGTCGCCGCGGGGCCGCTCGCCGTCCGCGACCGACTCTTCGCCCGCCATGCGCACGTAGCCGCCGAGCGGGAGCAGCGAGATCTGATACACGGTGTCGCCCCGACGGAATCCCACGAGCTTGGGTCCGAAGCCGAGGCTGAACGTCTCGACGCGCACCTTGCAGAGCCGCGCGGCGAGGAAGTGTCCGAGTTCGTGCACGAAGATCACCAGCCCGACGCCGATGACCATCTGCAACATGCGCGAGAGAGAGGCGAGTTCCATGGAGTTGTGCGGGCGGGTGCGCGTCAGGGAGCGGGCGTGCGCGCGATCTCGTCGGCGGCCAAGGCGCGGGCGTCGCGGTCGGACTCGAGCATGCGCTCGATGCCGCCCGTGCGACCCGGACGGCGCGCGAGCACGGCGCGATTGATGCGCTCGATGTCCGA
>JBIKYW010000126.1:0-8099 GCA_044355055.1 Planctomycetota bacterium
CAGATACTGGCGGTGGCCACTGTAGAGCTTGCGCGCACCGTCGGCGTTGCCGAGCGAGTAGTGGTGCAGCGCGATCGCGGCTTGGATCAGCCCCTTGAAGAAGTCGCTGTCCTGCGCGCTGGAGTTCTCCCACAGCGCGTCGAGGACTTCGTGCGCCTCGTGGTACTCCGCGGCGTTGAAGAGCTCGGCTGCGCGCGCGAGCTCGGCTGCGATTTCCGCATCGTTCATCCGCCGCGACCCTCGGGGTCGTTCCCGCGTTCGCCGCGCGGCTTGGCGCGACCGGGATCGCTCGGCAGGCCCCAGAACATGTCCCAGCGCCGCTGGAGGTCCTTCGGGAGCAACGGCGCTTGCGCTTGGACCGTGAGCCCCTTGCGGCGCTCGTTCCACCAGCTTTGCCAGCGCTGGCGCGACGTGCCGAGGTCCTCGCCGACGAGGCGTGCGAGCGCGAGCCGGATGGCCTCGGCGCGCGGTGCGACCTTCTCGTCGGCGGCGCCGCGCGAGAGCTCGATCAGGAGCTCCACCGAACGGGCGCTGCGCACGTTCGCGAGCGCGAGGATGCGCGCGTCGGCGACGGCGCTGTCCCCATCGAGGCCCGCTGCCGCGAGCTTCTCGACCGCAGCCGGGCTCTGATGCTGGCCGATGGCCTTGACGAGCCGTAGGGCGAGCTCGGGGTCTTTTTGAATGCGCTTGTCGCGCTCGAACGCAGCGATCAGCGCGTCGAGCGAGGCCGCGTGCGGGTTGTAGCGCAGCGCATCGAGCGCCGCGGCAACCACTTTGCCGTCGTCGTCCTTCAGGCCGCGCGCAAGTGCGGCGACGACCTCCGGATCTTGGATCGAGGCGTGCTTGCCGAGTGCGGCGATGCGTTCTTCGCTCTTGCCCTTCGCGTAAGCAGCGCGGAGTTCCGCGAGGGCGCTCTTCGCGGCGTCCGCCTGCGCCTTGGCCGCTTCGCCAGCCTTCGGATCGGCCTGCACTCCCGCTCCACCCTTGCTCTGCGCGGAGAGCAGCGCGAGTGCGAGCAAGAGAGCCGGAGCGAACATGCGGCTCATCCTAGCCCGAAGGCACGCTCCGGCGCGACGCGCGGGGGACGGGGCAGGTACCATCGGAGCCCGATGTCGGCCCTCCTCGTCCTGTGCGCTCTCGCGCTCGCTCCGCAGGAGATCGTGCGCCTGAAGGCCACGCCGGAGTCTGCGGCGAGCTCGGGAGTCGTGCTCTCGATCGACGGGAACGAGATCCGCGCCGACGAATACGGCCGCTGGATGCTCGACCTCTACTCCTCGCGCCAAGGCCAGCGTTTCGCAGAGCAGTGGCTCGTGCGTGAGGCGGCGAAAGAGCGCGGCGTCGAGCTCGCGCCGGGAGCCGTGGACGCCAAGATCGACGCCGACATCGCAGCGCGCATCGACGGCGCCTTCTTGGGGCAGCGCGATGGGTGGCTCGCGGAGTTGGAGCGCACCGGCTGGAGCGAAGGCGGGCATCGCGAGCATCGGCGCGTCGAGGACGAGCCCTACCTTCTGGCGAGCGAGTTGACTCGCCGCACGCGCGCGGTGCCCGAAGAGCTCATCGTGCGCGACTGGGAGCACTTCTACGGGCCGCAGGGCAAGGAGTACGCGCTCTCGGGCATGCGCTTCGAGGTCGCGCTGGAAACTCCGGCCGACAGCGCGCCCGACGTCGTCGAGACGGCGCGGCGCAAGGTGTTCAACGCGGCACTCGCGCGGGCGCTCGATGCACGCGAGCGCGCACTCGCGGGCGAGGACTTTGCAACGCTCGCTCGGACGCTCTCCGAAGATCCACAAACGCGCGCGAGCGGGGGCCGCATCGATGCCAAGTTCCGCCCGGCGGGCTGGAATGCTCCGTTCGTCGAGTCGATCCTCGCGCTCGGTCCGGGCGCGATCTCGCAGCCTCTGTACGCCAAGGGCGGCTTTTGGATCGTGAAAGTCGAGAGCGTCGTCGAGACGCCGCTGGCGGCCGTCCGCGACCAGCTCGAGGCGCGGCTTGTCGCGCTCGGTCCGGAGGACTTCGAGGTGGCGGCGACGTGGAAGTCGATTACGCAGGGGCTCCGCTTCGAGCTCACGCCGGCGCTCTTCGAGGCGCGCTCTTCGAGCGAGCGCAGCGATCCGGTCGTAGGGCTCGTCATCAACGGCCGCCCCGTGCTGCGCAGCGAGTTCGTGACGTGGCTCGCTCGGGATCGCGGCGAGCACCATGTGCGGGACTTTGCCGAACATTGGTGCGTCGAGCGCCGCGCGAACGAACTCGGCGTCGCGGTCAGTGAAGACGAGATCGAAGCGCGCATGCGGGAGTTTCAGGCGCTGATGATCGACCGCAGCTACAAGGGCAGCCGCGAGGCGTGGCTCACGTACATGCGGCGCGCGGGACGCGACGAAGCGGGCTGGCGGCGCGAGTGGGCCCGGCGCTTTCGCATCGATCTTCTGTGCGAGAAGATCCTGCTCGCCGAGCGCGTGGTCGACGATGCCGCGGTCCGCGCGCGCTTCGAGCGCGAGTACGGCCGCGATGGGAAGCGCATCGAAGCGCGTCTGCTGCTCGTGGCGAGCGCGAATCCTGAGACGACCGAGGGAATGCGACGCGAGGAACTCGACGCGGCGATCGTTGCAGCGCGCGAGGCCGCGCGTGCGAAGGCCCAGGAGCTGCGGACGCGAGTCCTGAGCGGGGCGGACTTCGACGCGCTCGCGCGGGAGTTCTCTGACGACGACGCCACGCGCGCGAACGGCGGTCGCCTCGAAGGTCGCGTGCAACTGCTCGAATGGCCGGCAGTCGTGGGGGAGTCGCTGCTCACGCTCGCGCCCGGCGCGCTCTCGCCGGTGCTCGACGTCGAGCGCGGCTTCGCGTTCTTCGAAGTGCTCGCGGCGCAGCCCGTGTCGTTCGACACGGTCGCCGCCGAGCTGCGGCGCGAGCTCGAGACCGAACGTCCGGCGCAAGGCGATCTCGCCGGGGTCCGCAACCTGCTGGTGCAGAAGGCGCGAATCGTGACCCATCCGGGCGTCTACGGAAAGTGAAGGCGATGCAGCAGCGGGAACTCGAAGGTCGTACGGCGCTGGTCACGGGAGCCTCGCGCGGCATCGGCCGTGCGGTGGCGCTCGCGCTCGGCGGCATGGGCGCGCGCGTGATCGTGACGGCGCGCAGCGAGGAGGCGCTCGCGTCGACGGTGTCGGCGTTGCGCGGCGTGCGCGTCGACGTCTTGGCGCTCGCGGGCGATCTGCGGGAACGCGCTTTCTTGGAGCGGCTGTCGCGCAGCGCTCCGGCGATCGACGTGCTCGTCCACAACGCAGCGGCGTTCGCACCGTACGCGCCGCTCGAGCGTGTCGACGACGCGGAGTTCGAGCGCGTGCTCGACGTGAACCTGCGTGCGCCGCTGCAGCTCACTGCGATGCTGATTTCCGGCATGAAGCAGCGCGGCTTCGGCCGCATCGTCGGCCTTGGCACCATCGCGGCTTCGCACGGCGCGGACGGACAGGTGGCGTATTCGACGGCGAAGGCCGGTCTGACGGGCTTCATCAAGAGCCTCGCGGCCGAGAGCGCGGACCACGGCGTCACCGCCAACGTCGTCGAGCCGGGTCTGATCTCCACCGAGCGCATCGCCGAGTCGGTCGAGCCCGTCTACCAGCGCCGCATCCTCGCCAACACGGCGATCGCGCGCGCGGGCACTCCCGACGAGGTCGCAGCGCTCGTCGCGTTCCTTTGCACGCCGCGCGCGGCCTACATCACCGGCGCGGTGCTGCCCGTGAGCGGCGGCTTCGGCGTCGGCCTCTACGCGCGCGAAAATCCGAGCTGACCGAGCCCTAGCGTCGCGGATTGCGAGCGACAGCACAGCGGGCCGCGTCCCCAGACAGGGGACGCGGCCCGCGTGACATTCTCGACCGTTGCGGCGCTCAGCTGCCGGCGCCGACGGTCTCTGCGTTGGGCGAGCTCAGCGGCTGGAACTCCAGCGCGTCCTTCGCCTCGTTGGTCTTGACCTCGATCACCGTGCCGGGACCGCCCTGCGTGCGCAGGAGCTGCTCGGCCAGCGGGTCCTCGACGAAGCGCTCGATCGCGCGGCGCAGCGGACGCGCACCGTAGTCTTCGTTGAAGCCCTGCTTGATGAGGAACTCCATCGCGTCGGGCGTGACCGACAGGCGGATGTTCTTCTGCTCGAGGCGCTTGCGGACCTCGGCGAGCTGGAGCTCGACGATGCGGCGCAGGTCGTCGGTCGAGAGCTGGTTGAAGATCACCATCTCGTCGACGCGGTTCAGGAACTCGGGCCGGAAGTGGCGCTCGACTTCGAACATGACGTCCGTCTTCATGCGCTTCTTGCGGTCTTCGGCGGCCTGATCGGTGCCGACCTTGCCGAAGCCGAGCGATGCACCGGCCTTCATCTGCGCCGAGCCGAGGTTGCTCGTCATGATCAGGATCACGTTCTTGAAGTCGACGTGGCGACCGAACGAGTCCGTCAGACGGCCTTCCTCCATGATCTGGAGCAGCATGTTGAACACGTCGGGGTGCGCCTTCTCGATCTCGTCGAGGAGCACGACCGAGTAGGGGCGACGGCGCACCTTCTCGGTGAGCTGACCGCCCTCTTCGTAGCCGACGTAGCCCGGAGGCGCGCCGACCAAGCGGGCGGCGTTGTGCTTCTCCATGTACTCGCTCATGTCCATGGTGATCATCGCGTCTTCCGACCCGAACATGAACTTGGCGAGCTGCTTGCAGAGGAACGTCTTGCCCACGCCCGAGGGGCCGAGGAAGACGAACGAGCCCATCGGACGGCGCGGGTCCTTGAGACCCGAGCGCGAGCGGCGCACCGCGCGCGCGATGGCCTTGATCGCGTCGTCTTGGTGGATGACGACCTTGCCGAGCTCGCCTTCCATCGCGAGCAGGCGCTCGGCCTCGGCCTTCTCGAGGCGCGTCAGCGGGATGCCGGTCATCTTGCTGACCGTCTCCGCGATCACGTCGGCGTCGACCGTGCCCGTCTCCTCCTTCGAGGCTTGGGCTTCCTTCCACGCCTTCTGGGTCTCTTCCTTCTTCTTGCGCAGCTGGTAGGCCGCGTCGCGCAGGTGCGCCGCCTTCTCGAAGTCCTGGGCCGTGACGGCTTCGTCCTTCTGGCGGTCGAGCGACTCGATCTCGGCGTTGATGGCCTTCAGGTCCGGCGGCGGCGTCATCGACTTGATGCGCACGCGTGCGCCCGCCTCGTCCATCACGTCGATGGCCTTGTCCGGCAGGAAGCGGTTGGTGATGTAGCGGGTCGAGAGCTCGACGGCGAGCTCGAGCGCGGCGTCCTCGTACTTGACGCGGTGGTGCGCCTCGTAGCGATCGCGCAGGCCCTTCAGGATCTCGACGGCCTGCGCCGGAGTCGGCGGCTCGACCACGACGGACTGGAAGCGGCGCTCGAGCGCGCCGTCCTTCTCGATGTGCTTGCGGTACTCGTCGAGCGTCGTCGCGCCGATGCACTGGATCTCGCCGCGCGAGAGCGCGGGCTTGAGCACGTTCGACGCGTCGATCGCGCCTTCGGCGCCACCAGCGCCGACCAGCGTGTGCAGCTCGTCGATGAAGAGGATCACGTCCTTGACGCGGCGCACTTCGGTCATGACGGCCTTGATGCGCTCTTCGAACTGGCCGCGGTACTTGGTGCCCGCGACCATCAGCGCGAGGTCGAGCACGACCATGCGCTTGCCGCGCAGGATCTCGGGCACTTCGCCGTCGATGATGCGCTGGGCAAGGCCTTCGACGATGGCGGTCTTGCCGACGCCGGGCTCGCCGAGCAGCACGGGGTTGTTCTTCGTGCGGCGCGAGAGGATCTGGACCACGCGCTCGATCTCGTGCTCGCGGCCGATCACGGCGTCGAGCTTGCCTTGGCGCGCGAGCTCGGTCAGGTCGCGGCCGAAGGCGTCGAGGGCCGGAGTCTTGCTCTTGCCGCCCGAGCCGCCGCCGCCACCACCGCCGCTGCCGCCCGAGCTACCCGAGCGCTCGGACCCGCCGCCGCTCTGGGACTCGTTCGATTCCTCTTCCTCCTCGCCTTCCTGCGAGTCGGCGCCGAGCACCTCGAGCACCTCGTCGCGGACGTCCTCGAGCTTGACCCCGAGGTTCATCAGGACTTGAGCGGCGATGCCCTCGTTCTCCTTGATCAGGCCGAGCAGGAGGTGCTCCGTGCCGATGTAGTTGTGGCCGAGGTTCGAGGCCTCTTCCATCGAGAGCTCGAGCACCTTCTTGGCGCGCGGGGTGAAGGGCAGTTGGCCCATGGTCACCATCGACGGGCCGGTCTTGACGATCTTCTC
This sequence comes from Planctomycetota bacterium, assembly GCA_044355055.1. Classification (GTDB taxonomy): domain Bacteria; phylum Planctomycetota; class UBA1135; order UBA1135; genus F1-120-MAGs118. Next base: position 6,258 of record JBIKYW010000126.1, read on the forward strand.
GACCTCGGCGCGGATCTTGGCCAGATCGATGCTCATGTTCTTGAGCACGTTGGCGGCGACGCCCGAGCCCTCTTGGACGAGGCCGAGCAGGATGTGCTCTGTGCCCAGGTACTCGTGGTTGAAGCGCTGAGCCTCCTGGCGGGCGAGGTTCATCACCTTCTTGGCGCGGTCGGTGAAGCGATCGAACATGTGGGGTCTCTTCCGTGCGCTGGCTCGTTGCGGGGACCGGTTCGGAGGGCTCCGTTCCGGGGTCGGTTCCGCGAGCGCGGCGGATCGACCGTTACTGCTTAGTGCTTGCCTTTCGGCCTTCAAGGGTCCGCGGGTTGACCCTTGCCGTGGCCGAAGTGGGATTTCGGGGTCCGAATTCGGGCCTCCGGGCCGCGCATCATGACCTCGGGTGGCGGCGCAATTCCAGTTTCGCCGCCCTGCGCGTCGATCTCCCGGACACGCTGCGGTCGGCTCGGAGCGCTACTGCAGCGAGCGCAGCTCGTCGCGAAGCTTGGCGGCGGCCTCGTAGGCCTCGTCGCGGATGGCGACGTCGAGGGCGCTCTGCAGCTCGTGGATGCGCTGCATGCGCCGCTGGGTGGGCTCGTCGACGCCCGGGCGCCGTCCGACGTGTGCGCTGGCACCGTGGATGCGCTCGAGCACCTCGGCCAAGTCCTTGCCGAAGACTTCGTAGTCCTTCGGGCAGCCCAAGCGCTGCAGCTGGCGGAACTCGCGCAGCGTCATGCCGCAGTCGGGGCAGGCGGGGACTTTCGGGCGCGCGCGCGGCGGCTGCGCACCCGCCTGCTTGAGCATCCCCGCGATGTTCGAGACCTGCGGCTTCGTCAGCGCCGGATCCGCGGCACAGCCTTGGCACAGGTGGCGCTCGCTCGGGTTGAACTTGTAGAGCTCGACCCCCGACTCCGGGCAGATCGAGAATTGCTGCGCGGTCGAGATGATGTGGACCGTCGCGGGGTGGAGCTTGCAGTTCTGGCAGAGCATGCGTTCGAGGTCGGGGCGAGCGCGGCGGTGCCGTCGCCACGCGGGCGCATTCTATAGGACAGCTTCCGCTCGGGTACGACGGGGCGGGCTCGGATCTGCCCCGCGCGCAGGCTAGTCCGGGTCGCGGAAGGCCCCCCGGGAGCGCTGGAGCAGCGCCGCGGTGACCTTGTGGCGGGCGAGGATCGTCGCCAGCTCGGCCGTACCGGCCACTTGCAGGGTGGAGAGCAGGTCGAGGCTGTCGGCGCGCTCGGGGAGGCGCTCGAGCAGGCGGGTCAGGGCCTCGTCGGGGGCGAGCGGGCCGCCGGAGACGAGCGAGGGATCGTCGAGGCGGCCGCGCAGGGCGATGCGCGCACGCGACGCGGGCATGCCGCAGGCGCGCTCGAGCCGCGCTTCGTACTGGAGGCAGGCTTGGAACAGCGCGGCCGCTGAGATCGAGCGCACGGACGAGGCGCGGGCGAGCTTCGCGGCCGCCGAGAGCGCGCGCTTGCCGTCGTCGGAGAAGTGGCGGAAGAGGTGCCCATCCTCACGGACGATGCCGGAGCCCGCTGGCAGCAGAGCCTCGAGGCCTGCCGGGTTCCACCCCGAGCCCGAGAACAGCTCGCGCAGGTCGGGGTCGAGCTCGTCGAAGGCCGCGAGGGCCACGTGAGCGACAGCCACCTCGTCATCGCCGCGGCGCGCCGCTCGCGCGCGAGCGCCGCGCAAGGCGCGCACGCCGAGCGCGGAGAACGGGAGGGCCGTGCTCGAGCCGCTGATCAGGATGCCGGCGGCGATCGAGCGCGCCTCGTCGGCGACGGTCTCGGGGTCGGCGAAGGCGTGCACGACGACGCGCTGCGCGGCGCAGTCCTCGTCGAGCATCAA
>JBIKYW010000127.1:0-8063 GCA_044355055.1 Planctomycetota bacterium
CGCGGTCGGATACACGCTCGACGAGATCCGCAACGACATCACCAAGTCCACGCCGGCCTGCTTCGAGCCGACGATCGACTACACGGTCGTGAAGATCCCCCGCTTCGCCTTCGAGAAGTTCAAGGGTGCGGACGCGACGCTGACGACGCAGATGAAGTCGGTCGGCGAGACGATGGCGATCGGCCGCACGTTCAAGGAAGCGCTGCAGAAGGCGCTGCGTGGCCTCGAGACCGGCCGTCCGGGACTCGGCCTCGACCCGCGCGATCCGACCGACGCTCTCGTGGCCGACGAGGAGCAGCTCGTGCGCACGCTGCGCGTGCCCAACCAAAACCGCATCCTCGCCGTGCGCGCGGCCTACCGCGCAGGCTGGAGTCTCGAGCGCATCCACGACGCGACGAACATCGACCCGTGGTTCCTCGAGAACATGCGCGAGCTCGTCGAGTTCGAGCGCGAGCTCTCCGGCGCACTGCTGACGCCCGCGCTGCTGCGGCGCTCGAAGGTGCTCGGCTACACCGACCGTCAGATCGCGCTCGCCGTTGGCGCCACTGCCGAGCATGTCGCCGCCCTGCGCGACGAGTGGAAGATCCAGCGCACCTACAAGCTCGTCGACACTTGCGCAGCCGAGTTCGCGGCGAAGACGCCGTACTACTACTCGACGTGGGAAGACGAGGAGAGCGAAGTGCGCCCGTCGAGCGCGACCAAGATCGCGATTCTAGGCGGCGGTCCCAACCGCATCGGGCAGGGCATCGAGTTCGACTACTGCTGCGTGCACGCGGCCTTCGCGGTGCGCGAGCTCGGCCATGAGGCGATCATGGTCAACTCGAACCCCGAGACGGTCTCGACCGATTACGACACGAGCAACCACCTGTTCTTCGAGCCGCTGACGCACGAGGACGTGATGGCGATCACGCGCGCGATCGAGCCCTCGGGCATGATCGTGCAGTTCGGCGGGCAGACGCCGCTCAACCTCGCGAGCGGCCTGCACAAGGCGGGCGCACCGCTGATCGGCACGTCGGTCGAGTCGATCGACCGCGCCGAGGACCGCAAGCTGTTCGCCGAGATGATCCGCAAGCTCGGGCTGAACCAGCCCGAGAACGGCATCGCGACGACGCCCGCGGAAGCCTTCGAGCACGCGCGGCGGCTCGGCTATCCCGTGCTCGTGCGCCCGAGCTACGTGCTCGGCGGTCGCGCGATGGAGATCGTCTACGACGACGCCGCGCTCGATTTCTACATGCAGAACGCGGTGCAAGCCTCGCCGGACCGGCCCGTGCTCGTCGACAAGTTCCTCGAAGACGCGCTCGAAGTCGACGTCGACTGCATCAGCGATGGCGAGACGGTCGTGATCGGCGGCGTGATGGAGCACATCGAAGAGGCCGGCATCCACTCCGGCGACTCAACCTGCGTGCTCCCGCCCCACACGCTCGACGCCTCCGTCCAAGAAGAGATCGTCCGCGCCACGAAGGCGATGGCACGCGAGCTCAAGGTCATCGGCCTGATGAACGTGCAGTTCGCCGTGAAGGGCGACAAGGTGTACGTGCTCGAGGTCAACCCGCGCGCGTCGCGCACGGTGCCGTTCGTGTCGAAGGCGATCGGCGTTCCGCTCGCCAAGCTCGCGGCGAAGGTGATGTGCGGCAAGAAGCTCACCGAGCTCGGGTTCACGAGCGAAGTCGTGCCGTCGTACTACTCGGTCAAGGCCCCGGTCTTCCCGTTCAACAAGTTCCCCGGCACCGACATGCTGCTCGGGCCCGAGATGCGCTCGACCGGCGAGGTCATGGGCATCGACGAGAACTTGGGCTTCGCCTTCGCCAAGGCCTTCGAGGCGGCGGGCATGAAGCTGCCGCGCTCCGGCAAGGTCTTCGTGTCGGTGAAGAACGCCGACAAGCGCGCGATCCTCTCCGATGCGCGCCTGCTCTCGCAGATGGGCTACGAGCTGTGCGCCACCGAGGGCACGTACAACGCGCTCAAGAACGCCGGCATCAAGGCCCAGCGGATCAACAAGATCCACGAGGGCCGCCCGCACGTCGTCGACGTCATCAAGAACCGTGAGATCAAGCTCGTCCTCAACACGCCGCTCGGCAAACAGACGCGCTACGACGACAAGCAGATCCGCTCCGCCGCGATCATGGGCGGCATCCCCTGCATCACCACGCGCGCCGGTATCTCGGCCGTGGTGCAGGCCTTGCTCGCCCTGCACGGCGGCGAGTACCTCGTCCGCCGCATCCAGCACTACCACCGCCGCCCCGCCGCGCGCCCGGCCGCTTCGGTCGCCGGAACGGTCTAGGGGCAGCTTCGGGTCGACGCAGCGCAGATTTTTCCGCTCCACCGCGGTCGGAGCGGCTTTCCCGCATCCCCCACGGCGGCGCCGGACGGTCTAGAGTGGAATAGGGCGTGCGGGAGAGATCCGGCACCCGGCTCGCCCTGCAAGTGATGCGTTTCCTCGGCCCGACCCTCGCGCTCGTGGGGGCTGCCCTGCTCGTCGGCGGGCGGCCTTGGGCCCAGTCGCTGCCACCCGAGGCGGTCGTGGCGCTCTCGCCCGAGCAGGCGTCCGAGCTCGTGCGCTCTCCGCGCTGGCTCGCGCTGCGGGCGGGCGGCTTCGACACACGCGGCAATGAACCCGAGATCCCCGCGGATCTGCGGCGCGAGCGGCGCGAGCGCGGCGGCCCGACCTGCTTCTTGGTGCAGTTCTCGCAGGCACTCACGCCGGAGCTGCGCACGCGCGTAGAGCAGAGCGGCGCGACCCTGCTCGAGTATCTGCCGACGAACGCATTTCTCGTGCGCGGCACTCCCGCCCAGCGCGCGGCGCTCGAGCGCGTCGCGGAGGTCGCGTGGAGCGGCGAGCTGCACCCGGCTTGGCGCATCGAATCGCGATTGCGCGACGCAGCGGCGGAACCCGCGGGCGCGGAGATCGAACACGAGTTGGTGGCGCTGGGGTTCCGCGGCGGCGCGCGCGCGGCGCTGGAGCTGGCGCTTCGCCGCAGTGGCGCGACGGTGCTCGACACTACGGAAGAACAAGACCGCTGGGTCGCGCGCGTTCGCGCGAGCGCGACCGAGGCGCGGCGCGCAGCGCGCGAGGACGCGCTGCAGTGGATCGAGTCCGCGCAGCCCGTGACGCTGCGCAACAACTCGGTCGCGTGGGTCGTGCAGACGAACCAGAACCAACACATGAAGGTCTGGGATCGCGGCCTGCGCGGCGAAGGGCAGGTGATCGGGCACATCGACAGCGCGATCTCGGTGCTCAACAACTGCTGGCTGCGCGATCCCAGCGGCGCGCCCGTGGGTCCGACGCACCGCAAGGTCGTGTATTTGTCGAGCTCGGGTGCCGACGTGCATGGCATGCACACCGCCGGCACGCTTGCGGGCGACGCGCAGCCCGTGACGGGATCGACGCTCGGACGCGGCATCGCCTACCTCGCGCGGCTCGCGCACACCGATCTCCCGATCGCGAATTACTCCGCGACGGCGACGGCGCACGCAGGCGTGGGCGCGCGCATCCACTCGAATTCGTGGGGCGTCGACAGCGTCACGTCCTACAGCGCGCTCTGCGCGTCGATCGACGGCTTCCAGTGGGCCAACGAAGACCACCTCGCGGTGTTCTCCGTGTCCAACGGCGCCTTCGTGACGAGCCCGGAAAACGCAAAGAACGTCCTCGCGGTCGGCTCGACGGAAAACGGCGCCAACGCGGATCAATTCTGCTTCGGAGGACTCGGACCCACCTCGGACGGACGGCGGCGGCCGGAGATCATGGCGCCGGGCTGCAACGTGACTTCGGCGGCGCCCGGAACCTGTGCGACCGGCGTCCTCAACGGCACGAGCATGGCCACCGCGGCCGTCGCCGGTGCGGCGGCGCTCGCACGCGAGTACTTCATGGATGGCTTCTATCCGAGCGGGCGCGCGAACAACGCCGATGCGTTCGTGCCGAGCGGTGCGCTGCTCAAAGCGGTGCTCGTGAACTCGGGACAGGACCTGTCGAGCGCGAGCGGCTACCCGTCGCTGCGCGAGGGCTGGGGGCGCATCAACCTCGACCGCGCGCTGCACTTCGTCGGCGACGAGTCGAAGCTCTTCGCGACCGAGCTGCGCCACGCCGCGGGTCTTTCCACCGGCCAGATGAGGAGCTGGAGCGTGCACGTGCAATCGAGTGCCGTGCCCTTCGAGGTCACGCTCGCCTTCATGGACGCGCCGGGCTCGGTCAACGCGGCGCTCGCCATGGTCAACGACCTCGATCTCGAGGTCGTGTCGCCGTCGGGCATGCTGTACCTCGGCAACGCATTCACGGGCGGTGTTTCGAGCGTCGGAGGCGGCTCGGATCCGCTCAACAACGTCGAGCGCGTGGTGCTCGCGTCGCCCGAGGTTGGAACGTGGTCGCTGCGCGTCCGCGGCGCGAACGTTCCGCTCGGGCCGCAGGGCTTGGGGCTCTGCGCGACGGGCGATCTCTCCTTCGGTGGAACGTCGTCGCCGACGCGCTACTGCACGACGAGCCAGACCACGAACTTCTGTGCACCGCGGCTGCAGTGCTCGGGCGTGGCGCGCGCAGGAGCGGCGAGCGGCTTCACGTTGGCGGCGGCCGATGTCGAAGGCCAGCGTCAAGGACTCGTCTACTACGGCACGCAGGGGCGCACCTCGGTTCGCTGGACCTTCCAGAGCACGAGCTTCTGGTGCGTGCGGCCGCCGGTGCAGCGCATGAGCGCTCAGTCGAGCGGCGGCACGCTCGGCGGCTGTGACGGGCTCCTGTTCGTCGATTGGAACGCTTGGGTCGCTTCGCGGCCGGACGCCCTCGGTGCGCCTTTTGGACCGGGTGCGCTGGTTCAGGCGCAGGCTTGGTTCCGCGATCCGCTCGCCCCGGGGCAGGGGAATCTCACGGACGCGTTGGAGTTCACGGTTCAGCCGTAGGCGCGAAGGTAACGACGACGGGGGCTGGGATCCGAACATCCGCAACCCGCGGTGCGTCGTAGGGGTTAGGGTCTAGGTTGCCTTCGGCACGAGAGTCGATTCCCCCATGACGCGTATCCCCCGCCTTGCTGTCCTTTGGGCCGCCCTCGGCCTCTCCCCCGCATTCGCTCAGGAACTCCCGCCGCTGCCGGAGAACCCCCAGCGCGCGTGGACCTTCGAAGAAGCGAACGGACTCGCGGCCGAGCCCACGTGGCTTTCCCTCGCCTACGCCGAGTTCGACACGCGTCGCGGTGCGCCGGAGATCCCGCGCGACCTCGCGTTCGAGCCCGCGACGGACGCGGGGTACTTCCTCGCCCAGTTTTCGGGCCCGATCACCGAGGAGCTGCGGGCAGAGCTCGCGGCGCTCGGTGCGGAGCTGCTCGACTACATCCCCAACTACGCGTTCATTGTCCGCGGCGACACCCAAGTGCGCGCAACGGTCGCCATGGTGGCGGCCCATGCGTGGACCGGCGACTTCCATCCCGCCTATCGACTGGAGCCCCGACTGCGCCTCGCATCCGAGGACGAACGGTTGGCTTCCCTCGCGCGTCCGTTGATCGCGAGCGGCTTCACCGGCGTCGGCATCGACACGCTGCGCGAGCAAGTGGATGCGTCCGGAGCACAGATCGAGGAGGCTTGGGAAGAGTACGGGCGCTGGTACGTGCGGGTGAGCGCAAGTCCGCGCACGGCGCGTGCCATGGCGCGCGCACGCGACGTGCAGTGGGTCGAACCGGCGCCGGAGATCACGCTGCGCAACGACTCGATCGCATGGGTCGTGCAGACCAACGTGTCAGGCAACACGCGCGTCTGGAGCCAAGGCCTCAACGGTCAAGGGCAGATCATCGGCCACGTCGATGGATTGCTCTCCACGACGTCGTGCTACTTCTCGGATCCGAGCGGCGCGGCTGTTGGAGCGACGCACCGCAAGGTCGTTTATCGCAACGGCAGCGGTAATTCCGACAGCCACGGCACTCACACCGCGGGCACGGCGGCCGGCGATGCCCAGCCCGTCAATGGCTCGACGGCAAACCGCGGGCTCGCCTACCTCGCAAAGCTCGCGCACACCGAGCTCCCGATCACAGGGTTCAACACGACGGGAGTCGCGCACGCGAACGTCGGAGCTCGCGTGCACACGAACTCGTGGGGCAACGACGCGACCACGACGTATGACTCGCTGTGCAACTCGATCGACACGTTCCAGTGGAACAACGAGGACAACCTCGTGCTGTTCTCGACGACGAACACGTCGACCTTGAAGAACCCCGAGAATGCGAAAAACCTCCTCGCAGTCGGAGCGACGCAAGATACTCCGAACGTGAACTCGTTCTGCTCGGGCGGAACGGGCCCGACAGCGGACGGGCGGCGCAAGCCCGAGGTGATGACGCCCGGCTGCGGCACGGTCTCGGCGAGCACGGGGGCGTGCGGCACGACCTCGCAGACAGGAACGAGCATGGCGTGTCCGTCGGCGACGGCAGCCGCAGCGCTCGTGCGCGAATACTTCATGGATGGCTTCTATCCGACGGGGGTCGCCGTTCCCGCGAACGCCTTCACGCCGACGGGGTCATTGATCAAAGCCGTGCTCGTGAACACGGCACAGGACATGACTGGGATCACGGGCTACCCGAGCAACCAAGAAGGCTGGGGACGACTCAACCTCGATGAGTCGCTGTCCTTTGCGGGCGACGCCTCGAAGATGATCGCGGTTCAAGTTCGCAAGGCGCAAGGCCTGATCACCGGCGGAACATACGTGCGGCAATTCCAAGTGAACGCGAGCACGACGCCGCTGGAGATCACGCTCGCTTGGCACGACGCGCCGGGCACCACGAATGCGACCAACCCCGTCATCAACAACTTGGATCTCGCCGTCACCAGCCCGACGGGGTCTGTCTATCGCGGCAATGTGTTCACCGGCGGATGGTCAGCGACGGGCGGTACGGCGGACCTCAAGAACAACGTCGAGCGTGTGGCGGTGCAGGCACCGACGACGGGAACGTGGAGCCTCACGATCACGGCGACCAACGTCCCGACACCCAATCAAGGCTTCGGATTGTGCGTCACTGGCAACATCACCGACGGCGGCGGCTCGAACCCGACGAGCTACTGCACGGCGGGCCTCACGTCGAGCTTCTGCACGCCGGACTTGACCGCGTCGGGAATCGCCAGCGCGACGGCGAGCTCGGGTTTCGTGCTGACGGCCGTGCAGGTCGAAGGCAATCGCCAAGGCCTCATCTTCTACGGGATCACGGGGCGGCACGCTGCGCTGTGGGCTCCCGGAAGCGGCAGCTTCCTGTGTGTGAAGGCGCCGGTGCAGCGCACGACAGCACTCAACACCGGCGGCGCCAACAACTCGTGCCAAGGCACGCTGTCGATCGACTGGAACGCGTATCGGTTCTCGCGTCCGAGCGCGCTCGGCAACCCGTTCACCCCGGGTCAGCTCGTTCAAGCGCAGGCTTGGTTCCGAGATCCGGCGGCGCCCGGCACCACGAACCTCTCCGACGGGCTCGAGTTCACCGTGAGACCCTGAGCGAGTCCGGACGGAAAGCGAGCGGGCGCGGTCCTTCACGAGGATCGCGCCCGCTGTGCTTCATGGAGCTCTGCGTCTCAGCGCGAGTTGGCCACGCGCTCGACCTGCTCCATGTACTCCTGAATGTTCTCGCGCGGCTTGACCGTCTGCGCGCGACGCAGGAGCGGCAGAGCCTCGCTGTAGCGACCGAGTCCAACGAGCAGCTGGGCATGGCGCACCTTGGCGTCGGCCTCGAAGCTCTCGATCGCGGCGGCGCGCTCGAAGAGGAAGATGGCCCGATCGGGATCGTTCGAGCGCTGGGCGTGTTGGCCGAGCAGAATCAGTGCCTCGCCGTCGAGCGGGTCGAGCGCGACGATCTCCTCGAGGATGCGCACTTCATCGCCACTCGCTCCCTCAGCGACCGCGAGACGCGCACGCAGCTTGAGCAGGTCCTTGCGCTCCGACTCCGAGAGTCGCTCGGCGCGGAGACGCTGCACGTCTTCGACGAGTCGGCGCGCGTCAGCGACCGCGCCGCGCGCCATGAGCACGCGAGCTGCACGCACGGCTCGGTCGCTCGACTGCGCGGGGTTGCGCTCGAGCGCGCGGGTGTAGGCCGCCACGGCGAGCTCGAACA
>JBIKYW010000128.1:0-8036 GCA_044355055.1 Planctomycetota bacterium
CGTCTGCGCGCGGATCTGCGCGAGCGCGTCGACATCCGCTTGGCTGTCGACCGCGATGCGGATCATGTCCGCGCCGGCCTCTTCGAGGATTCGCACCTGCCGCAGGGTCGCGGGGATGTCGCGGGTTTGGGTGGCGGCCATCGACTGGACGGCGATGGGGGCCGAGCCTCCGACTTGGAGGTGGCGGATGCGGATCGTGCGGGTCTTGCGCGGGGGGATCATGGGGTGGCCCAGAGGGCGCGACATCCTAGTGCAGGCGGCGAGGCTCCCAAGGGCCACAAGATGCGGGGGAGCGGATCCTCCGACCCCCCAAGATGTTGGGGCTGCCGCAGGAAGTCGCAGCTCCTGCCAGATTTCCTGCCACGCGTCGTGCCCGACCTGCGGATGCAGGGCGGGGAGAAGCAAAGCTCCGGACATAGACCCCGGCCGACATACCCCTCGCTTGGCCGGTGCGGTCTTCGATCCCCTCGATCCGGGCTCTGACTTCCTCTTGGCAACCCCGCCTTCGGGCGGGGTTGCTGTCTTTTGCGGGTGGCGCGTCCACGCCGCGCGGCATCATGCGCGAGTCATGCGAGTCGACACGCTGATCGTAGGAGGCGGGGTGATGGGAGCCTCGATCGCGCTCCACCGCGCGCGGGCGACGGACCCCATCGCGGCCCCGGTGCTGCTCCTCGAGCGGCGCCACTTCGGCGCGGGCTCATCGGGCCGCTCCGGCGCGATCTGCCGACAGTTCTACAGCGACCGCGAGCTCATCGGCATGGCCCGCGACAGCCTGCGAGCCTACGCGAACTTCGAGACGCGCCACGCGCGCCCGATCGGCTTCACGCGCTGTGGAGTGCTGACGATCGGAGGCCCACGCCAGAGCTCCACGCTGGACCTCGTGCGTCGCAACGTCGAACTCATGCGCGAGTGCGGCGCCGAGGTCGAGCTCGTCGACGCGCCTACGATGCGTCGGCTCGTGCCCGGCATCGAGGTCGACGATCGCGCGCTCGGCGCGTGGGAGCCCGAATCCGGCTTCGTCGATCCTCAACGCACCGTGGATGCCTTCGTGGCGGCCGCGCGCGGCGCGGGCGCGATCGCGCAACAGGGCGTCGAAGTGCTCGACCTAGCGGTCGAGGGCGCGCGCGTCGTCGGGGTTCGAACGAGCGACGGTGAGCATTCCTGCGAGCGGCTCGTCGTCGCAGCTGGGCCTTGGACGCGGAGACTGCTGACGCGCGTCGGCGTCGACCTTCCGCTCGCAGTCGTGCGCCCCGAGCAGCACTTCGTCGCGATGCTTCCCGAGCGCATGAAGACGCGGCCAGCCGTGTCCGGTGCTCTCGACGCCGAGTTTGATGCACGCTTCGCAGCCTCCGCCGAGCCCGAGCCCGCGCATCCGGTTCTGCTCGATCTCGAGCTTGGCTACTACACCCGCTGCGAGCCTCAGCGCGATCGCACGCGCGTCGGCGGCATGGACTACCACCGCGACCATGCGCTCCAAGATCCCGACGCGCTCGACGAACAGGTTTCCGCGGAGTTTTCGCGTTGGTCTCGCGATGTGCTTGCCGAGCGACTTCCGCGCTACGCGGCGCAGCCCGACGCGGGCGTGCTCGCTGCGTGGTACACGCTCACGCCCGACTCGCAGGCGCTGATCGGCCGCTGCCCAGGCTTCGAGAACCTCTTCGTCGTGTCGGGTTTCTCGGGCCACGGCTTCAAGCTCGCGCCATCCGTCGGCGAGGGCGTCGCGCGCATGCTCGCGGGCGAGCCCGTCGGCAGCTTCGACACGCGCTTCTTCGATCCCGCACGCTTCGCCGCGGGCGCGATCTCGCGCGTCGGTGCCTTCGGACTTTGAACGCGCGCTACTTCTCGACGTAGCTCTGGTGCAGCTCGACCGGCGGCTTCGTGGTCTTGCGCAGCCGCAGGTTCAGGATCTCGACGAACAGCGAGAACGCCATCGCGGTGTAGATGTAGCCCTTGCTGATGTGCTGTCCGAAGCCGTCGGCCATCAGCACGACGCCGATCAACAGCAAGAACGAGAGCGCGAGCACCTTCATCGTCGGGTGATGCTCGATGAAGTTTGAAATCCGCCCCGCGAATACGAGCATCACCAGGACCGCCGTGATCACCGCCGCGATCATGACGCCGATGTGCTTGGCCATGCCGACCGCGGTGATGACGCTGTCGAGCGAGAACACGATGTCGAGCATCACGATCTGCGTGAGCACCGCCGCGTAGCCGGCCTTGCGCGCTCCACCGCCTTCGCCGTGCGTTCCGCCTTCGAGTTTGTCGTGGATCTCCCACGTCGCCTTGCCGACCAAAAACAATCCGCCGAGAACGAGGATCAGATCGCGCCCGCTGAACGGATGTTCGACGACGCTGAACAGCGGCTCGGTGAGGCTCATCACCCAGCCGATGGCGAGGAGCAGCGCGATGCGCATGCCCATCGCCAAGACGAGCCCCGTGCGCCGTGCTTTCGCCTGCATCTCGAGCGGCAGCTTGCCTGTGAGGATCGAGATGAAGACGACGTTGTCGATCCCGAGCACGATCTCGAGGCTCGAGAGCGTGAGGAACGCGATCAGATTTTCGTAGGTGAAGAGCGAGTCCATGCGATTGATGCGCGTTGCGCGCGGGCCGAGACGATAGCGGCAAGTCGCCTCAAGGTGTCTTCCGCGGTGTCCCCACGTCGACCAAGCGTCGGCGCGATCCGACCAAAACGAAGCCGTCCAGCCGCGGGGGGCCGGACGGTGGAAGAGAAGGCCGAGCGGAAGCTCAGGGCGTGTTGAGGATCGCCGTCACGCGCACGCCGTAGGCGCCGTCGATGGTCACGACCTCGCCGCGCGCGACGATCTTGCCGTTGACGAGAATGTCCGCCGGCTCGTGCGACTCACGGTCGAGCACCAGCAGCGAGCCGGGGCCGAGCTTGACCAGCTCTCCGAGCGGGATGCGCGTGCGTCCGATCTCGACCGTCACCTTGACCGGCACGTCCATCAGATTGGCCAGCCCGATCGGCTCGCCCGAGGCCTTGCCCGCCGCGAGCTCGTCGAGGCGCGCGGTGCTGACGCGAACCGCCTCCGTGGCGGCTTCGATCGCGGTCTCGATGTTCTTGATGTCGCTCATCGCAGGTCTTCTTTCGGTCGCTCAGGCGTCGATCTTGGGACGCTCGGTGGAGGTGACGCGCAGCGCGATTCGGCCTTGGGAACGTCCGAGCGTCGCGCGCAGGCAGGGCTCATTTTCGACGAGGACTTCGAGCTGCGCGCCCTGCGGCAGCCCGAGCGGAATGACGTCGCCCACCTCGAGAGAGAGGAGCTGAGCCAGCGGAACTTCGCTGGCTCCGAGTCGGGCGTGGACCTCGACGGCGATCTCGCCCAAGTGCGCCGGCAGCGCCGGAGCCTTTTCGTTTTTCACGTTGGCGCGCGGAGCAGGCGCGATTCCAGGGAGCAGCACGCGCCACTGGCTCGCGCCTCCCGGACCGCCGATCTCGAGCGTCACGCACAGCCGCTGTGGTTCGGCCTTCTCGCCGCCTTGGCGCCAGTGTCCAACCGCTTCGTGCAACTGCACGCTCGAGAGGTTGGTGAGCGTCAGTCCGAGGAGCTTGGCGAGCTTCGTCAGCGCGGGGGACGCAACTCGCGGAAACATGGCGCGCTCGATGCTTGTGAACGCGCGTGGCGCGCAGTCCGCAGGCTCTGCGGCGCCGAGCGCGACGTCGAGTGCCGCGAGCGCGGCCTTGCAGTCCCAGACGAGCCAGCCGGGCTGTCGATCGACTTCGAAGCGCAGGAGCGCGAACGGCTCGACCAGTCCTTGAGCGACCGTGTCCGCGTGGACTTCCGTGAGCTCGACGAGCTCCATCGTCGGCACGCCGCGCATCGCGGGAGCGAGCTCCCGAGCGATGTCGGGAAGTGCCTTGCGCAACCGCTCACGCAGCTCCGCGAGCTCGGTGACCGACAAGCGCCGCGGCCGATCGAACTGGCGCGGCTCGACGTGCGAGGAGCGAGAGCTCGAAGCGCTCTCTTCGGCGAAAGCCGTCGAGAGCGCGCGCGCCTCCTCGGGTGTCAGGTTGCCGGACAAGTTCGGGGTCCTCGGTGCTTTTGGCGGATCTCGCGAGTGGAGCTACTGCAGCAGCACTTCGTTCCACAGAACGCGGCGCGTGCGCCCCATGACTCCGACGTTCAGGTCGCCTTGGAACGTCGGCTCGAGGGACGTCACGTCGATCCAGATCGACGTTCCGTCGCCGCAGGGGACTTCAAGGTTCTCTTCGTCGCCCTTGAAGCGCACCTCAGCGCCGCCGTCGAACGTCGCGAGCTTCTGGAGCGCGTCGACGTGGAGGACGTGCTCGGCGTGCATTCCGCGGAACTGCGAGGTGAGCATCGAATCGCCGGGCGCGATCTTCGAGATGCTGTCGGCGCTCGTCGGATCCGCGGCGTCACCGAAGTGGACCGGGAAGACGAGCGGTTCGATGGCGTGGCGAACCTCTTCGAGGAACACGGGCTTGTTCACCTTGTCCGTGACGTCGCTGCGCGACTTGGCCGAGGCGATCGTGACGAGCGCGTCGCGAATCTCCGCTTGGCAGACTGCGTCCTCTGCGCGCTTGCTCAGGTAGTCCGGTGCGTAGGCGTCGTGCAGCAAGTTGAGCTGCAGCACGAGGTAGGTGCGGCCGTCGCTGAGGTTGACCTGCACCTTGTTCGGTGTGATGGGGCCCACGAACGGACCCGCGAGCTCCGGCTTTGGCGCCTCCTTGGCGGGGATGGCGAAGGTCGCTGCCACGAACGCCAGTGCGAGGCCCGTCGCGGCACCTCCGATGGCGAGCAGCTTGCCCTTCGACTTCGCGGGCGCCTTGTCGTCCTTCTTCTCGTCCTTCTTGGGGTCGCTCATGGGGTGCTCACTTCTTCTGGCCAGCCGGGGTCACCAGACGTGCGTCGACACAGCGCGTGCCCGCGCCGGCCGGCTCGACTTCGATGAACCACGAACGTGCCTCCACCCTGTCGGCAGAAAATTCATGTTCCTTGAGCAGGTACTCGCGGACGGCCCGCGAGCGTGTCAAGGCCAGTTGCTGATCGTTGGGCGCACCCGCGGCGTCCAAGCCGTGCCCTTCGAGGACGAGCAGTTGTCCACGGCCCGGCCGCAGGGTCTCGGCGAGGCGGTCGAGGTAGCGTTGCGACGCCGCGGTCAGCGCCGCGCTCTTGGGTTCGAAGCTCGCGACCGCGGGCTGGAATAGCTCGTCGTGGGGTCGCAGCGCCTGCGCCGCCGCCGCACGTACGAGCTCCATGTCGCTCGCGTTCATCATGGTCTCGCGCCGCAGCGGATCTTCCTCGGGCGGCAGGTTGAAGCGCACGCGGAACTCGTTGAAGACCGCGATCTTCTCGTCCTCGCTCATCATTCCCGGAAGACCGTGGGACTTGAGCGCGACGACGAACGAGCCCAAACCTTGGGCGATCAGCCCGTAGTCGCGCTGGTGCGACATGGACACCATCAAGATGAAGAAGGTCAGCGCGTTGGTCATCATGTCGCCGAACGACACGAGCCACAGCGGCACGACCGGCTTCGGGTCTTCCTTGAACTCGGCCATGCTTAGCGCTCCGTCCCCTCATTGCGCTCCCGAGCTGCGTCGAGCGCGCGCGCGCGGGCCTTGGAGAGCGAGAGCACGCGGACCTCGACTCGGCCAGGCGGGAGCGGGACGCCGTGCTCATCCTCGCGCGGACCGCCGTCGCCGAGCCCGCTGACCTGCACGAGGTCGCGGCTCATGTCGTTGGACTCGAGCAGGATGCGCGCGGCGGCCGATGCGCGTGCCGCAGAGAGCGCGAGCGCGTCCGGGGTCGCGGCGGTCGGGACGAAGCTGTCTGCGGCGTAGCCTTCGACCACGACGAGATGGGAGTAGTGCTGCAGTATGTCGCCGAGCTCGCGCAGCGCTTTCGAGAGCTCTGCGTTGGCGCGCGCCGAGCCGGGTTCGAACGAGGAGTCTGCGCCGAATCGAATCAGGAGCCCGTCGGTCGCGGCCGTGAAGTCGACCTCGACGTGTTCGGGTGTGCTTTTCTGCCCCATTTCCTCGATGTTCTCGGGCAGCTCTTCCGCGGGCCGAGAGTGGGGGACGTCTCCGCCGCGGAGCGGATTGGTCGCGAGCATGCGGTCGCGCGGAGGCCCGCTCACGGCGCTCGACGGGCCGCCGTCGAGGATGCCGCCCGAGCGCTCACCGAACGCACCGACAATGATCGCGGCCTCGTTCTCCTCGATCGTCGAGAAGCTCATGAGCATCACGAAGAACGTCACGAGCAGCGAGATCATGTCGCTGAACGTGACGATCCACTCCGGTGCGGACTGGGGCGGATCTTCGGGGACGTCGTGCTTGCCCACGCGGAGCCTCTTGGATCAGGCGGCGACCTGTTCGCGCGCGCCCGGCGGGAGGAAGCCCTTGAGCTTTTCCTTGATGAGCTGCGGCTTCTCGCCGGACTGGATCGCGACGATGCCTTCGATCATGAGCGAGCGCAGCAACGCCTCTTCTTTGGCGCGCAGGTCGAGCTTCGCGGCGAGCGGCAGACAGATCACGTTGGCGATCACGGCGCCGTAGAACGTCGTGAGGAGCGCGACCGCCATGCCCGAGCCGATGGCACTGGGGTCCGACATGTTCGCGAGCATCTGCACGAGACCGACGAGCGTTCCGATCATTCCGAACGCGGGCGCGAAGGTGGCGATCGTCTCCATCATCTTCTTGCCCTGAGCGTGGCGCTGCTGCTGGAAGCTGTGCTCGAGGTCCATGATGTCGCGCACGGTGTCAGCGGCGAAGCCGTCGATCACGAGCTGGATGCCTTTGGCGAAGAACTTGTCGTCGACCTCTTGCAGCTTCGCTTCGAGCGCGAGCAAGCCCTGCTTTCGCGCGAGGTTGGCGTAGTTGATGATGCGCTCGATCTCCTCCTGCGGCGTCGGCAGCTTGAAGAAGAGCGCGCGCAAGCCGACCTTGACGAAGCTCTTCAAATCCGACGGGCGGTAGCTCATCACCGTCACGCAGGCCGCGCCACCGCACACCATCACGACCGACGGAAAGTCGTAGAACAGCTTGAGCGGCGCGCCGAGCAGGATGGACCAGATCAGGAGCGCGATGGCTCCGACCAGGCCGATGAGGGTCATGAGGTCCATGGGGCGTGTTCAGGCTGGGGCTTGCGGTGTTTCTCTGCCGAACTATCGAGCGGATGCCGGAAATGCTTGACGGCCGCCACCGCCGGGCCGGAGCGCGCTCCGGGGGCGGGGACGGCCGTCCCGAGGGTGGGAAGCGGTTGCCAGGGCTCAGTCGCGCGCGGAGGTCTCGAGCAGGCGGTAGGCGTCGGCGTACTCGCGCCACTTGGCGGCTCCGACGTTCTCTAGGAGCTCCTTGGCGCGCGCCGGCTTCAGCGCCTGAAGGATGCGCGCCGCGTCGCCCGGGGCGTACTCCGCAAGGCGCGCGCCGAGCTCGGTCGCGTCGCCATCGGCGAAGAGCTTCGCCAGCTTGACCCAGCCCTGCTGCTCGCGCTCGAAACGGCTGCGGTCGCTCTCCGTCGCGGTGGCCTCGCGGCCAGCGAGGTCGCGCTCGCGCTCCTCGAGCGACTGCCGCAGTTGCTGCAGCTCGGCCGAGTGTTCGTCGAGCTGCTCGGAGCGCAGCTGCATCGCCTGTTCGCGCTTCGCAACCTCCGCGAGGCGCGCATCGAGGTCCGCCGACTTCCGCTTGAGTTCGTTGGCGAGCTCCTGGAGCTCTCCCGAGGCGTACGGGGATTCGACTTGGAAGACGTCCATCAACCCCGCGCTCACGGTGCGCGTCTCCGCGCGCGTGGGGGCCGTGCTCGGTGTCGACGCGACTTCCGCACGGGGCGCGGGTGTTTCTTTTTCTTTCTCCTGCGGCTGCGGGAAGACGGCACCGACCACCGGAATCTGGTGCGGTGCGGCACCCATCATCAAGGCGAAGGTCACATAGGCCACGAGGAAGCCCCCGAGCCCACCGGCTGCGTACAAGCCGAGCTTGGCGTTCTTGTTCATCGCGATTCTCCGACGTTTTCAGCACTGTCGATGGCCGCCTTGCGGTCGACCACCTCGGCCAGCAC
>JBIKYW010000129.1:0-8025 GCA_044355055.1 Planctomycetota bacterium
CGAGCGCGGCGAGCGCGTACTGCAGCGGGTTGGCGGCGGTGTTCGTACCACCGAGCGACGTCGGCTCGTCGACGACCACGCGATGGGAGGTGCCCGTGGCTCCGCGGCACTCGGTGGTGCCGGTGAGCTCCAGCGAGGCCGTGAACGTGGCCTGAGCGTTGCGGACATCGGCGGCGACGGCGGAACCCACACCTTCGAAGACTGCGTTGAGCGACATGACCGTAGTCGAGCGGTGCGGGGTGCGTGCTGTCAAGTTCAGCAGAGCTCGGGCAACGCGTAGCGCGCCGAGACGTTGGCGGCGCGTAGCGTGGCGTGCACTTTCGCGAGATCGAGGCCGCTCTCGTGATGCAGCTCGCCCTCGTGAATGCCGGACGACACGAACAGCGCGTCGATTCCCTCACGGTTGGCGCCGAGGATGTCCGTGCCCGGGCCATCTCCGATGGCGAGCACGCGCGCGCGGTCGACGGGACGATCGAGCAGCGACGCGAGCTCGCGCAACGCGAGCGCGTAGATCGGTGCATGCGGCTTGCCCGCCATGATCACGCGCCCGCCGAGTGCGTCGTAGTCGCGCGCGAGCACGCCGGCGCACCAGTGCAGCCGATCGCCGAGTCGTACGACGATGTCGGGGTTTGCGCACACGAAGTCGAGCCCCCGCGCGCGCGCGAGCCTGAGACGGGGCGCATAAAGCTCTGGGTGCTCGTCCTCGAAGTCGTCGAGGCCCGTGGCGCAAACAAAGTGCGCGCGCTCGAGCGGCGCGAGCTCCATGCCAAGTCCTTCCCACAGAACACTGTCCGACACGGGTCCGATCAAGTGCATCGGTCCCGGCGCTCGCACTGCGAGCTCGCTGCGAATCGCGTCGCCGCTGGTCACGATCACGTCCCACGCATCCCGTGCAACGCCGATGCGATCGAGCTGGCGCGGAATGGGCGTGCGCGGCTTTGGCACGTTCGTCAGCAAGATCACTCGGCCACCGCTCGCACGGAACGCCTGCAGCGCGCGCACCGCCCGCTCGAACGGCCGCTGCCCGTTGTGAACGACACCCCACAGGTCGCACAGCACGGCGTCGTACTGCTCGCGCAGCGCGGAAAGACCGAGGGGCAGCTCGGGCATTTGCGGATCGGCATCGCGAGTCATGCAGCCCTCACTGTACGCACCGAAGGCAAGTTCTTCCTGCCAGAGCGGTGCCCCATCCGCTGCAGCGCAAGCGGGGGATCCGTGCACTCCGAAGGGGTATGCTCCGCTCCGGTTCCGACATGCGCGTTCTCGTCACTTCGCCCGTCTTCCCGCCGGATCTCGGTGGTCCTGCCGTGTATGTGCCGAGCCTCGGGCGCTTTCTGGCCGAGCGAGGGCACGAGGTCACGGTCGTGGCGTTCTGCGCCGACCCCAACCCGCGTGGCTATCCATTCAGAGTGGTTGCGATCGAGCGTGGGCCGCTGCTGCTTCGGTATCTGAAGGCGGCATGGCGCACGTTCGTCGAGGCGCGCAAGGCGGACGTCGTCTATGTGAACGAGCACCTCGCGCTCCTGCACGTCGCCGCCGCGCGGCTCGCGGGACGGAAAGTCATGATTCGGCTGATGGTCGACGGCGCTTGGGAGATCAGCCATCGCAAGGGTTGGATCGGCGGCGACGACATCGAGACCTTCGAGGGCAAGCGCTACGGATGGAAGGTCGCGCTCACGCGGCGCTTGCAGCGAACTTGGTGGGGCTGGTGCCACCAGCTGATCGCCTGCAGCGACTTCCTGCGCCGCATTCCGATCGAGCGCTATGGCGTGCCCGCGCCAAAGGTCGAGCTCGTCTACAACGCCTACCACGGACCGCGGGCATCGGACGTGAGTGGCGGCCGAGCGGGGGCGAGAGCGCGTCTGGGCCTCGACCCCAAGAAGCGCTACCTGCTCACCGTGTGCCGTCTGATGGTGTGGAAGCGCGTCGATGGCATCCTGCGCGCGCTCGCAAAGCTGCCCGACGACGTCGAGCTCTTGGTCGCTGGCGACGGCGACATGCTCGAACCTTGGCGTCAGCTCGCGCGCGAGCTCGGTCTCGAACAACGCGCGCACTTCCTTGGCAACGTGCCCTACGAGCACATTCCCGACCACATTTGCGCGGCGGACGTGTTCGTCCTCAACAGTGAGTACGAAGGTCTGTCGCACACGCTGCTCGAAGTGAGCGCACTCGGCACGCCGATCGTGGCGAGTCGCATCGGCGGCAATCCGGAGGTCGTGGAGCACGAGCGCAACGGGCTGCTCGTTCCGTTGCGGGACGATGAAGCGCTCCGCGCCGCGATCGCTCGACTGCTCGACGACCCCGAGCTCGCGCAGCGCTTCGTCGCTGCGGGGCAGGAGCGGATGCAGCGCTTCGATCGCGAACAGACGTTCGGGCGTATCGAGACGGTGCTCGCAGGCCTCGCGCGGCGCTGAGCGCGGACGGTTTCGGTCGATTCGAGGCACCGAGCGCGGCGGCAGGCGGCGCGGCGATCGCCTCACGGGCTCTCGGGCTACTTGCGCGTTCGCCCCAGCTTGGATAATGAACAGTGTTCACTGACTGAACACGGATCACTCGCCATGCCCTCTTCCGATCGACGCGCGCGACAGCGCGAGCAAGTCCGCAACCGCATCCTCGCGGCGGCGCGCGGCTTGTTTGCACGTCACGGCTTCGAGGCCGTCACGCTCCGCAAGATCGCCGCCGAAATCGACTACGTGCCCGGTGCGATCTACGTTCACTTTCACGACAAGGAAGAGCTGATCCGCACGCTGTGCCTCGCCGACTTCGACTCGGTCACCAAGACGGTCGCGCCCATGGCGAAGATCGCGGATCCCATCGACCGGATACGGCGCATGGGGCGCGCGTATGTGACGTTCGCGCTCGAGCACCCCAACAGCTACAGGCTGCTCTTCATGCAGGCGTCTCCGTACGACCACGATGCGCGTGCACTCGAGCGACGCGGAGATCCGCGCCGCGATGGCTACGCATTCCTGAAGCTCGCTGCGCAGCAGGCAATCGAGCAGGGCCGCATGCGCCGGGAGTTCAAAGACCCCGAACTCGTGGCCGAGACGTTCTGGGCCGCCGTCCATGGCGTGGCGTCCATCGAGATCAACTTCAGCGGCGACAAGTGGGTCGCGTGGCGACCGATTCGGCGCCGCACGGAGGCGATGCTCGACGCGATCTTGGCGGGGATGTGTGTCGAGCTCGTCAAGAAAGGACGACGCCCGTGATTCGCATCGCGCTGCGCATGTTGGTCGGCGATCGCTTGAAGTACCTCGGACTCGTCGCGGGGTTGGCGTTCGCGACGCTGCTCATCACGCAGCAAGGCTCGATCTTCGCGGGGTTCACGCGCCGCTCGGGGTCGTGGATTCGCGACACTGGTCAAGCGGACCTGTGGATCATGGACCCTCAGGTCGAGTTCACCGAGGACCGCAAGGCCATGCTCGACAGCGCGTTGCTGAAGGTGCGCGGTGTCGAGGGCATCGAGTGGGCCGTGCCCCTCTACAAGTCCTACGTTCAAGCGCGGCTGCAGGACGGCACCCGCGTGGTCGTGCGCATGATCGGACTCGACGACGCAACGCTGACGGGCGGGCCGCCGATCATGGAAGAAGGCTCGCTCGAGCTGCTCAAGCAGGACCGTGCGATCCTCGTCGATGCGCGCGATGTCGACGACGGTCTGCGGCTGCGTCGCGGCACGGACGACATGGGCCCGCGCGAGCTGCGCGTCGGCGACCGTATCGATTTGAATGAGCACGAAACGGTGGTTGTTGGAACGTTCCGTCGCACGCGGGAGTTCTTTTGGGACCCCGTGGTGTACACGACGTACACGCGCGCCCTGCGCATGGCGCCAGCGGAACGGAAGTCGCTCAGCTACGTGCTCGCGCGCGTGAAGCCCGGTCACGATCCGCGCGAGGTGGCACAACGCGTCGAGCAGACCACGCGCCTGCGAGCGGACACGAGCGAGGACTACGAGAACCGCTCGATGGACTTCATCCTCGCCAAGACAGGCATCTTGCCGAACTTCGGTATCACGATCGCTCTCGGCTTCGTGATTGGTGTCCTGATCTCAGGCCAGCTGCTCTACAACTTCATCTTGGAGAATCAGCGCGCCTTCGCCGCGATGAAGGCGATGGGGGCGAGCAACATGCTTCTCCTGCGCATGGTCTTCGCGCAGGTGCTGTTCGCCGCGTTCATCGGCTTTGGAATCGGCGTGGGAGTCACGGCGGTGGTCGGCCTCCTGTTGCACGACTCCAAGCTCGCATTCCACATGGCGTGGCAGGTGCCCGTGTTCGGTGGCATCGCGATCCTCGTTTGTTGCCTCATCGCTGCCGCAATCTCGATTCGACGCGTGATGCGGCTCGAACCGGCCGTGGTGTTCAAGGGCTGACGAGATGACGACGACGGCTCAGCGCATCGCGGTGTCCTGCCGCGGAGTGACGAAGACCTTCGGCGAAGGCGAGAACGCGGTGCATGCACTGCGCGGCGTGGATCTCGAAGTGTTGCTCGGTCAGATGACGATGCTCGTCGGACCGTCGGGCTGCGGCAAGACGACACTGATCTCCGTAATCGCCGGAATCCTCAATCGCAGCGCGGGCGAGTGCACCGTGCTCGGGGAGGACACGAGCTCGTTGCCCGATCGTCAGCGGGCAGCGTGGCGTGGTCGCAACGTCGGCTTCGTGTTCCAAGCCCTCAACCTCGTTCCGACGCTGACTGCTGCGGAGAACGTCGCGATCCCGCTCTTGATCTTGGGTGTCGACTACAAGAATGCGCTAGAGCGCGCTGCGACGATGCTGGAGCGAGTGGGGCTCGGTGGGCGTATCAAGTCGCTGCCCGCCCAGCTCTCCGGCGGACAGCAGCAGCGCATCGCGATCGCCCGCGCGCTCGTGCACGAGCCACGGCTGCTCGTGTGCGACGAACCTACCAGCGCTCTCGATCACGAGACCGGCCACAAGGTCATGCAGCTTCTTCGTGAGGTCGCTTCTCATGAGAACCGCGCCCTCATCGTCGTGACGCACGACTCCCGCATCTTTTCGTTCGCCGACCGCATTGCGCACATGGACGACGGCCATGTGGAGCGCATCGATGCACCGTCGCGAGCCTGAGTCGAACAGCATGAAGCTCCGTACCTACGCCCTGCCCGCTGTAGCGCTTCTCGGCATGGTCGCTGCCGTTCATACGGTGCGCACCTCGAATCGACATCTCGCAGCCGCTCCGCCGATCGCGCCGCCGTCGCCCTCTCCGTTCGAGCGGCAGATCGCGGGAGCTGGCATCGTCGAGGCGCGCAGCGAAAACGTGTCGGTCGCCGCGCCTGTTTCTGGAGTGATCGTCGCAGTGGCGGTGGTGGAAGGCCAGAGAGTCCAGCGTGGGGACCTGCTGCTCCGCCTCGACAGCCGCTCCTTGGAGGCGGAGCTGCTCCAGCGTCGGGCGGAGCTGGAGTCGGCGCGCGCGGAGCTGGCTCGCCTCCGAGCCCAGCCGCGGTCCGAGGATCTCCCGCCCGCGCAGGCGCGGGTCGATGCGTCGCGGGTCGCCTTGGACGACGCGGAGGCTCGACTGGCACTCGCGGAGGCTGTGACGGACCGCCGAGCCATCAGCGCGGAAGAGCTCTCGCGTCGTGCGTTTGCCGTCAAAGGCGCGCAGGCCGAGCTCGCGAACGCTGAGGCGGAACTCGCCAAGCTGCGCGCCGGAGCATGGGCCTCGGATCTCGCGGTCGCCGAGGCTCGCATCGCGGCATCGAAGGCAGCGTGCGAGCGCATCGAGATCGAGATCGACCGGCTGTCGGTCAAGGCTCCGATCGACGGGACGTGCCTGCAGGTCTCGGCGCGCGTCGGTGAGTTTGCGATGAGCGGCAGCACGACGCCGCTGGTTCTCTTGGGCGACCTCTCGCGGCTGCACGTGCGCATCGACATCGACGAGAGCGACGCATGGCGCTTCCGGCCCGGCAGCGCGGCGCGCGGCTTTCTTCGCGGCAACTCGGAGCTCGCCACCGAGCTCGAGTTCGTTCGCGTCGATCCTTACGTCCTGCCGAAGCGCTCGCTCACGGGCGACACCTTGGAGCGCATCGATACGCGCGTGCTGCAGGTGATCTACAGCTTTCCGTCCGACGCCATTCCCGTGTACGTCGGGCAGCAGATGGACGTGTTCGTCGACTCGCCGAGCGGTCGAGGCAAGCAGTGAAGCGCGCAGTTGGATTCCTGCTGCTCCTCGGGGCTTGCAAGGTCGGACCGGACTACGTCCCGCCGCAGGTCGAAGCACCGCCGTCGTTTTCGCAGGCCGTGTCCGCGGAGCTCGACGCCGACGCGCGTTGGTGGAAGAGCTTCTCGGACCCCGTGCTCGACGAGCTCGTCGAAGTTGCGCTGACGAGCAATCGCGACTTGCTCGCGGCGGCGCAGCGCGTGCGCGAAGCTCGCGCGGTGATCGACATCGAAGGCGACAAGAACTACCCGACGGTCGATGGCCGCGCAGGATACGTGCGGCGCAAGCCGAGCACGGCAGTGGCGGGCGGCCAATTTCTTCCGCCGGATCCTGCGAGCGTTCACACCGTGGGTTTCGACGCCCGCTGGGAGATCGACCTCTTTGGCCACAACGCGCGAGCCATCGAGGCCGTCGAGGCTGGCTATGGATCTGCTCTGGAAGACGCGCGCGGCGTGCTGCAGCGCCTAGTCGCAGAGGTCGCACGCAACTACGTCGAGCTGCGCGGCGTCGAGCGCGAGCTCGTCGTGCTGCGAGAGAGCCTCGGAGCTCAAGAAGACGCAGCGGAGCTCGTGGGGACTCGGGTGGACGCCGGAATCGCTACGGAGCTGGACGCAGCGCGCGTCGCAGGCATGCTCGCGACGACACGCTCGCAAGTTCCTGCGCTGGAGCGTACGCGGGCAGCCCGGGTCCACGCCCTCGCTGTCTTGCTCGGAGAGTTTCCTGCTGAATGCAACGCGCGCATTTCGTTCGACGGCAAGCTGCCCGTAGCGCCAGTGGGCGTTCCTATCGGCTCGCCCGTCGATCTGCTGCGGAGGCGTCCCGACGTGCGGCGCACGGAGCGCGAGCTCGCGCGTGCGGCTGCGATGACGGCGGCTGCGACCGCGGAGCTGTACCCACGGCTCTCGATCGGCGCGCTGTTCGGCTGGGAGAGCCAGTACATCGACGACATGTTCTCCAACCCTGCGCGCTCGTTCTCGGTCGGTCCTTCGATGACGGGTCCGATCTTCCGTCGACGCATCATCGAGGCCGGAATCGAGGTGCGGACCTCGCAGCAGGAGCAGGCGCTGCTTGCGCACGAGCAGGCGTTCGTCGGAGCCATGCGCGATGTGGAGGACGCGCTCGTCGCAGTCGGGCGCACGGCGCAGCGGGTCGTAGCGCTGGAGGAGGCCCTCCGCGCCGAGCGTCGAGCGCACGAGCTCGCAACGGAGCTCTATGAAGCGGGCTTGAGCGACTACCTGACGGTGCTCGACGTCCAGCGCTCCGTCCTCGCGGCCGAGAGTGAGCTCGCGCGCGGGCGCACCGACCGCGTGGTCGCCTCCGTCGCGCTCTACAAGGCGCTGGGGGGAGGGTGGGAAATCGAAGCCGAAGTTCCGGCGCTCACTCAGGCTGGGATCGCGCCGGCTTCGAACTAGCTCGACTGCGCACGTTTTCGCAGGGGAACGGACTCCGTCGCTGCACCACGATCCCTCGTTCCGTCTCTCACGGAGGAGGTGCGTCGTGGCAGCAAGTTGGCTCTCTCTCGCATTGGGGATCGGTTGTCTCGGGCTTCAGCAGCAGGAGGCAGACCTCGGCGGTCGGTTGCAGAGCGTGGCGCGCGCGGCAGTCGCGGAGTTTGAAGTTCCGGGCTTGAGCGTGCGCATTGCCACCCACGACGGGGTGCTGCTTTCGCGTGGCTTGGGCTACATCGACAGCGAGCGGAAGACGATCGAGACGCCGCTTGCCTCACGTGATGGCGAGGCCCTGATGGAACCGTTCCTCTGCACGGGCCTGCTCGCGCAGGTTGAGGCTGGGAAGCTCGCGCTGGATGCGCCGCTGACGGAGTTCTTCCCCAAGTTGACGTTCGGCGGCAAGCGC
>JBIKYW010000130.1:0-8024 GCA_044355055.1 Planctomycetota bacterium
CGTCGAGGAGTTCCTGCACGAGTTCGAGACCGCCGCCGCAGGCAAGCTCGCGATCGAGCTGCTCGACCCCGAGCCGTACTCCGAGACCGAGGAGCGCGCGATCGCCGCCGGCCTCAAGGCCTACGCGGGCTCGCCCCTCGGCCCCGACGAGCAGCTGTACTTCGGCCTCGTCGGCTCGAACACCGTCGGCGACGAGAAGGCCATCGCCTTCCTGAGCCCGGCGCGCGAGCGCTTCCTCGAGTACGACCTCGCCAAGCTCGTCTACGACCTCTCGAGCCCGAAGAAGACGGTGGTCGGCGTGATCTCGTCGCTGCCGATCGAGGGCCAGATGGACCCGATGAACATGCGCCGCGAGGCGCCGCAGCCGTGGGCCATCGTCGATCAGATCCGCGAGTTCTACGAGATGCGGCCGCTCCAGCCGACGTCGCTCTCGGTGCCCGAGGACATCGGAGTCCTGTTCGTCGTGCACCCCAAGTCGCTCTCGCAGGAGCAGCTCTACGCGATCGACCAGTTCGTGCTGCGCGGCGGCAAGCTCCTGTGCTTCGTCGACCCGCTGTGCGACGCCGACATGCCGCCGCAGGATCCGCAGAATCCGATGGCGCAATTCACCGCGGTGCGCAACTCGGAGCTGCCGACCCTGTTCGAGGCTTGGGGCATCCAGAGCCCGAAGGACCGCATCGCGACGGACCGCAAGTTCGCGACGCCCGTGACGTGGCAGCGCCGCGGCACGCTGGAGCAGGTGCCGTTCACCGCGTGGCCCGCGATCCCGCGCGAAGGCGTGGCCGAGGGTGAGGTCTCGACGAGCGAGCTGCAGATGCTCGCCTTCAAGTACCCCGGCTTCCTCGAAGTGAAGGAAGGCGCGACGACGACCTTCACGCCGCTCGTGCAGACCTCGGAAGAGTCGATGGAGCTCGCGACCGACACCGTGCGCTTCTCGCCGGATCCGCCGAAGCTGCTCGCCGAGTTCTTCCCCTCCGGCAAGAAGCTCACGCTCGCGGCGCGCCTCGGCGGCCGCTGCAAGAGTGCATTCCCCAACGGCAAGCCGGAGTCGACGGTCGACACGACGTCGACCGCCGAGCACCTCGCCGAGTCGAAGGGCGATATCGCGGTGGTCGTCGTGGCCGACGTCGACTTCCTCGAAGACCGCTCGTGGGTGCAGATCCAGAACTTCGTGGGTCAGCGCATCCCGTTCAAGATCGCCGACAACGGCGACTTCGTGATGAACACGCTCGACTTCATGCGCGGCTCGACGGACTTGGTCAGCCTGCGCGCGCGCGGCGTGTCGTCGTACCCCTTCCAAGTGGTCGAGGACCTGAAGCGCGTCGCGGAGCAGAGCTTCCGCGCCGAGGAGCAGCGTCTCACCGACGAGCGTCAGAAGACCGAGCGCGAGCTCAACGACCTGCTCTCCAAGTCGGGCGACAACGCGGAGCAGGTGCTGATGAGCGCCGAAGTGCAGTCGAAGATCGAGGACCTGCGCAAGGCGCTGGTCGACACGAATCGCCGCCTGCGCGAGGTGCGCTTCAACCTGAACAAGGACGTCGAGAGCCTCGGCACGCGCCTCAAGGTGCTCAACATCGTGCTCGTGCCTCTGGCGGTGATCGCCATCGCCCTGTTCGTCGCCTTCTACCGCCAGAACCGCCGCAAGACGGCCTGAGAGAACGCCATGAACTCGAAGACTCTGTTGGTCACCGGCCTCGCGACCGCCGTGCTGCTCGCAGCGGGCGTGTATCTCTCCGAGCAAGGCGCCAGCCCCTCGGCGACCTCGCACGACCGCCACGGACCGCTGTTCTCGGAGCTGCGCTCGCGCGTGAACGACGTCGCGGAAGTGACGATCGTCTCGGGCGCGTCGAGCTGCACGCTCAAGAAGTCCGGCGCGACGTGGGGCGCCGCGGACAAGGGCGGCTTCCCGGTGGATTTCGGCAAGGTGAAGGCCCTCGTCGTCGGCATCTCCGAGCTGGAGAAGGTCGAGGCGATGACGCGCAACCGCGAGTTCCACTCCAAGCTCGGCGTCGAGGACGCCGCGGGCGAAGGCGCGACGAGCAAGCGCGTGACTCTCAAGGATGCGTCGGGGGCCGTGCTCGCCGACGTGGTCCTCGGCAAGAGCAAGCCGACCCAAGGGTCGTCGACGCGCAGCACGCTCTACGTGCGTGTCGAGGGCGACGACCAGACTTGGGAAGCGACGGGCTCGCTCAGCGCTGACGCGAGCTCGACAGGCTGGCTCGACCGCAACATCAGCAAGATCGAGGAAAAGCGCGTCAAGCGCGCCGCGGTCACGCACCCCGACGGTGAGCTGGTCGTGGCGACGCGCTCGGCCCAGGATCAGACGAACCTCTCCGTCGAGAACGTGCCCGCGGGCAAGGAGCTGCAGTGGGACGGCGTTGCGAATGGCATCGCGAGCTCACTGCAGTACATGAGCCTCGACGATGTGCAGCGCGCCGAGGGTTTCGACATGGCAGGCGCGGTGCAGACCGAGTTCGCTTGCTTCGACGGCCTCGTCGTCGCCGCGCGTTCGATCGAGAAGGACGGCAAGACGTGGGTCACGCTCTCCGCGAGCTTCGACGAAGCGCAGCGCGCGGCTCCCGCCGGTCCCGAAGCTCCGCCGGCGGAGGGCGAAGCCGCGACGCCGCCGAAGCCGGAGCTCAAGTCGATCGAGCTCGTGAAGAAGGAAGTCGACGAGCTCAACGCACGCTGGAGCCCTTGGGTCTTCAACGTGCCGGGCTACAACGGCGCCAACCTGCGCAAGCGCATGAACGACCTGCTCAAGCAGGATGCGCCGGCGACGGGTGCCCTCGAGGACGACGCGCTCGAGGTGATCGAGCCGGCGCCCGGCCAGCCGGTCGAGGACCACACGGGCCACGATCACACAGACGATGCGACACCGCCGAAGAGCGACGGTCGCTGAGCACCGCGCGCATCCCCCCACCGCGCGCGAGGGACATGGCACGGGCCGTCGAGCGTTCGCTCGACGGCCCGTGCTGCATTCCGATCGCGAGCGAGATGCTCAGCGCGCGCCGCGCTCCTTCTTGAAGAGCAGGAGGTGGTTGAAGCCGCGCAGGAAGAAGTTCCCCTCGGCCGCAGCCTTGTGATACGCGGGCTTCTCCAGCGTGCGATTGCCGCGCACCACCGCGATGTGATCCACGGGGCGGAAGCGCTGGGCGAGCAAGCCGAAGAGCTGGACACCGAGGCCGACGAAGCCCCGCTTCTTCTCGAACGTGTCGGAGACGTACACCGCGAGGTAGCGGCGATCCTTCAGCACGCGATCGGCCTCCGCGAACACGCGCTCCATCGCCTCGAAGTAGCTGCCGTCGAACGCGTCGAGCTTGCCGATGCAGTCGGGCTCGTCGGAGTAGTCGATGTGCGTGCCATAGGGCGGATCCATGAACACGAAGTCCGCCTTCCCATCCTCGAGCGGCAGCTTGCGCGCGTCGGCGCGGAAGATGTCGGGGCGCGTCGGACGCACGTCGTAGCCGAGCGCGCGGCGGCGCAGCTCGCGAGCGACATCGAGCGTCGTGCCTCCGCCGCAGAAGGGATCGATCACGAGGTCGTCCTCGCGCGTGTAGCGCTCGAGCACGTTCCAGATCACGTAGGTCGGCGTCGCGCCCTTGTAGCGCGGATCGCCGAGCGGCTCGTGCCCGTGCTGCTGCGACGGGTAGTACCAGAGCGTGGTGGTCTGGAGCTTCAGCGGCGGTCTGTACATGCCCCAGAGGTTACGCTGCGCGCGTGTCCGTTTCGCAGCCCTCCACCGAGCGATTCGAGTTCGAAGTCGCCCACCCGCGCGTCGCGTGCGCCGGCGCGCGCATCGACGAGCCCGCCGCGGGTGCGCGGGAAGCCTGCGTGCTCTTTGCGCACGGCTCGGGCGTCGACATGGACCATCCGTGGATGGAGCTTGCAGCGAATTCGCTCGTCGCGCGCGGCTTCTGCGTGATGCGCTTTCGCTATGGATACATGCAGCTCGCGGCGGAACTCGGCCGCGTGCAGCCTCCGGACCGCGCGCCGAGCTTGGAGGACGTCCACATCCGAGCGCTCGCCGAGCTGCGACGACGCCGCGCGCCAGGGCGTGTGCTGCTCGCGGGCAAGTCGATGGGCGCACGCATCTCGACCCACCTCGCGGCCAAAGGCGAGGCGGTGCACGGGCTCGTGCTCTATGGCTATCCCCTCCATCCGCCACGCAAGCCCGAGAAGGAGCGCAGCGAGCACTTCGCCATGCTCGTCCAGCCCGCGCTCTTCCTCCACGGAACGCGCGATGAGTTCGGTACGCCCGAAGAGCTGCGCAGCGCGCTGCTGCGCTATGCAGGTCGCGCGACGCTCGAGGTCATCGACGGGGGCGATCACTCACTGGAGCGGCCGCGCTCCGCTGCAGAGCCGATCGGAGAAGTTCTCACGCGCGCAGCGGCAGTCGTCGACCAATGGGAACGCGAGATGTGGCCCTGAGACGGAAGTCCAGGCGAGGCGGCGCGAGACTCTCAGGCCCGCTCAAGGCGCGTCAGCGGGAGCACAGCAGCCGGCGGCTGCACCATCGAGGTCGGCAGCGGCGCAGGGCGCGGCTGCAAGCGCTCGCGCGCGGCCTCCAGCTCGCCCGCGATGTACCAACCGGCCACGCCCATCACCGCGAGGGTGAAGGCAGCAGCAACGGCGATCAACTGGCGCTGGGACATGGCGGGGGCTCGGGGGCTCGGTTCAGAGGCTAGTAACCTGCTCGGTTGGAACAAGTTACGCGCCTAGACCCCGGAAGTTGGATCCGCCGTAGATTTTATAGATGCAAGCCGATCTGCGCCCCCGCAAGCGACCCCAGGACGTCCCTAGCCGCGGTTCAGCCAAGCCTCGAAAGGTGCCGTGCTGTAGTCGCGTCCGAGGAAGTCCCGCGTCAGCTCGGCGGCATCCTTCGTGCCGCCGGCGGACAGGATCGCGCCGCGGTAGCTCGCCGCGACCTGCCGGTTCATCAGATCCCCCTCGAAGCGGCTGAAGAGGTCCTTCGCGATCACCAGCGACCACATGTACGTGTAGTAGATCGCCGAGTACCCGTTGAGGTGGCCGAACGACGCTTGGAAGGCGGTCCCCTCCTCGTGCGGGAAGGGCAGGAAGCGCGCCTTGAGCGCGACCATGCGCTCGGTGGTGTCGAGCCCACGCGGGTCTCGGTCGTGCAGCTCGAGTGCCAGCGCGGCGTAGTACATCTGCGTCGCCACCTGCAGGCCCTTGCCGTACTCCTTGGCGGCGCGCATGCGCGCCACGAGCTCCTCGGGGATCGGCTCGCCCGTCTCGTGATGGCGCGCGAAGCGCTGCAGCACGCCCGTGTCCCACGCCCACTCCTCGTACATCTGGCTCGGCGCCTCGACGAAGTCCCACTCGGTCGCGATGCCGCTGAAGGCGAGGAAGCGCTGACGCCCACCGAAGAGGTGGTGCATCAGGTGTCCGAACTCATGGAAGAACGTCTCGACGTCGCTGTGCTGCAGGAGACCGGGATCCGTCGCAGTCGGGCGCGGGAAGTTGCAGACGAGCGCCGCCTTCGGAATGCCGTCGTCGACGCCCACGGACAGGTCGAACATCGCGCCGTGCTTGTACTTCTGCGGGCGCGGATGCATGTCGAGATAGAAGCGCGCAACGTGCTGGCCGCCGTCGAAGACGTCGTAGCACTCCACCGAGTCGTGCCAGCGCGCCGCGCCGTCGTTGCGACGGAACTCCAGCGAGAAGAGCGCCGCCGTCGTGGCGAGCACCCCGTCGCGCACAGAGGCGTACGCGAGGTAGGGCCGCACCGAGGTGGAATCGAAGTTCAGCCGCTCGGACTTGATGCGCTCGACCAAGTAGGACTTCTGCCAGTCGTACAAGAGCGACGCGCTCGGATCGTCGCGCTGCGCCATCTCGAGCATGTCCGCGAGTTCCGCGCCAAGGCGCGTGCGCGCGGCAGATGCGGTGCGCTCGACGAACGCGACCGCGTTGCCCGCGCTCGCGATCATCTTGTCCTCGGTGACGTACTCGGCCCACGAGCGATAGCCGAGCAACGTCGCGAGCTCGTGGCGCTTCTCGAGCATCCCTTGCAGCACCTCGAGGTTGCGGGGCGTCGCGCGGCTCACGCTCGCCCGGTACAGCTCGCGGCGCAGGTCGCCGCGCTGAGCGTAGGACAGGAACGGGTGATAGTCGGGACCATCGGTCGTGATCACGACCTCGCCGCGCTCGTTCTCTGGGTGCGCGGCGATGTAGTCTGCCGGCAAGCCGACCAAGCCCGCATGGCCGTCGCGAATCGTGATCGAGCGCGTGTCCTTGGCGATGTTGCTGTCGAACTCGATGCCGAGCAGCGTGAGCTCGTCGTTGAGCTTCTGGATGCGCTCGCGCGTCGGATCGTCGCGGTCGACGCCGCTGCGCCGGAAGTCGCGCAGCGTGTTGCGCAAGAGGCGCGCTTCGAGCGGGCTTGCCGCGTGCGCCGGATCGAGACGCGCGAGGCGCTCGTACACCGCGCGATTCAGCGAGAGCTCCGAGTAGTACGTCGAGAGTTCGACCGTGAACTCGTTGGAGACGTCGCGCACGCCTTCGAGCGGGTGCACTTGGCTCGCGAGTCCGATCGCGCCGCGCACGCGGTCGAGCGGGCGACCGATCGCATCGAAGGCCTCGATCACCTGCTGGAACGAGGCGTCCGCGGGGAGCGCGAGGAAGCGCTCGAGTTGCGCTCGCGATCGAGCGAGGGCGGTGCGGGCGTCGGCGAGGAACTGCTGGGCGTCGAGGTCTGCGGAGAACATCTTGGAGCTCGCTGGGGACAGCGTTTTCTCGGACACGGATGGGCCGCGGGTGAAGCGCGGACGGAACCTAGCCGGAGCGAGGTCCCGACTGGAGACCTCCGCACGCGTCGGCTCAACGCGAATGGCGTCGCGCGTAGTCGAGCAGTCGCTCGAATTGCGCGTGGAAGTCGTGGGTGCCGCCGCCGATCGGGCTCTTGAAGAAGGCGGCGGTGTGCTGGAGCTCGCCGCTCTCACCCGCGCGCAGCGCCAGCTCCGCAAGGCGTGCGAGGTCGATCACGAGCGGAGCGGCGAGGGCGCTGTCGCTGCCTTGCCACGTGAACTGGAGCGACATCTGCGCGCCGAGGAAGCCCTCGAAGTGGATGTAGTCGAAGGCCGTCTTCCAGTCGCGCAGGCTCGGCACGTAGTCGATGCCGACCTTCGTGTGGACCTCGGGGTCGCCGAGCAACGAGCGCAGTGCGTCGTCCTTGCTGCGCAGCTTGGCTTCCTTGTGCAGCGGATCCGCGAGGTTCTCGCCGTCGCGGTTGCCGAGCATGTTGTAGCCCTGCCACGAGAGTACCTTGAGACGACGCGCGACGAACAGCGGCGCGAGCACCGTCTTCACCAGCGTCTCGCCCGTCTTGCCGTCGGCGCCGCAGTGCGGAACGCGCTTTTGGAGAGCGAGCTCGCGGAGCGCCGCCGGGGCCGAGCCGAGGCTGGGAGTGAAGTTGATGTAGGGGAAGCCTGCGGAGAGCGCAGCGTACGCGTAGAGCATCGACGCGGGCTGCGCGGTACCGGCGTCGAGCGCCACATCGAACGCTGCGAGCGTGCGCCACTCCGCGCGCGGCTCGCGGTAGGCCTCGGTGCTCGCGAGATTCACGACCACCACGGTCGAGAGGCCGTTGTCCGCGCGGAACTGCTCGAAGTCACGGCGCAGCGCGGCGATTTGCTCTCGCGGCGGAAGACCGCCGAGCGCACCGGCCGTCGGATGCAGGTCCGCGAGGCCGACGTCAGCGGAGTCGAGAACGCCGGGCCGGATGCGCGCCTCGTAGGCGCTCGCCTCCGGCGCGGTCGCGGTCACGAGATCCGCGGGGAGGATGTTGTGACGCACGAGCTCGCCCGCCGACTGTGTCAGGCCGCGCGTGCAGACGTCGTGTCCGCCCAGCACGAG
This sequence comes from Planctomycetota bacterium, assembly GCA_044355055.1. Taxonomy (GTDB): domain Bacteria; phylum Planctomycetota; class UBA1135; order UBA1135; genus F1-120-MAGs118. The sequence goes on from JBIKYW010000130.1 coordinate 7,876, forward strand.
GGCGTCGAGCTTCGTGAGCGGCACGCGCTCGAAGTGCTCGCTCTCGGTCACGAGACCGATCGGCGCGATCAGGCCGCGTCGCAGCCCCGCGAGTCCATAGACCACGCACGTCGCGACCGCGCCGCGCGCGCCGATGAGCCAGAGGCCGA
>JBIKYW010000132.1:0-7859 GCA_044355055.1 Planctomycetota bacterium
GCTCTTGTGGGCGGGATAGTGCTTGCCCGCGGGAAGGAAGGGCTCGAGCGGCGCGAGAACGCGGAAGCCCTGTTCGTGGAGTTCGTCGAGGGTGCGCGCGGGATTTTCGAAGCCGTCTTTCGACCACGTGAAGGGGCGGCCGCGATCCAGACTGGCTGAGTCGAGCGCGAGCACGTCGTAGGGCAGGTGCCGCGATCGCAGCTTGGCCGCGCGCTCGCTGACCGCGGCGGCGCTCGCGGCCGCTAGGACGGTGTGATGGTTGCCGAAGCTCCAGCTCGGCGGCAGTTCGATGCGCCCGAGGAGCTCCGCGAGCGCACCGGAGAGGGCCTGCGGCGAGGGGGCCTCGATCACCCAGAGGTCCCACGGCTCGCCCTCGAAGGCGAGCTCGACGTGATCTTGACCGAAGCGCAGCAGCCCGGCGCGGAGACTGTCCCCGAGCACCGCGAGCGCGCTTCCATCGAGGCGCACGCCGAGCGCGAGCGGGTGCACATGGGGTGCCTCGGAGTGCGGCTCGTCCGCGGTGCCGACGCGGGCCCACAGGCGCACGGTCTTGCCCGCGCGCGCGAGCGGCCCCGGCGCCGAACCGCCGCCGTACAGGCTGACCGCCTCGCCGAAGTGGATGCGCGCGCGCTGAACGGAGCCGTCCCACTCGAGTTCGACGCGCAGGTTCGACTCCGGCGGAGCCTCCGCGGCCAGTTCGAGGGAGGCGAGCTCGAGCGGGGAAGGACCCGGCCGACGCTGATCTTCGAGCAGCGGCCGCCAGACGCACGCTCTCGCCTCGTGGGTCGCGAGCTGCGCGCGGAGGGTGTCGACGCGGCGGATGCCGCCCGCATCGAGCGGCCGCGGAGCGGAGAGGGGAAGGGCTTGCTGGGGCGTCGCGGGGGAGGACATGGGGTCGAGCACACTAGCGGCGGCGCGAAGCTTCTCACAAGGCGGGCGCTTCGAACTCTGCGACCGGCGGGCTAGTCTCTGATGCGAGAGGTCGCTTCATGCAACGCATCCGAACACTCGTGCTCGCAGCTTCGCTGGGCTCGGCGGCCTGTTCTCCAGACTCGGAGGCGCGGCCCGATTCGACGCCTCCGTCGTTGCCGTCGTCGTCGCTCGAAGCGGTGGAGCGCGCGTCGTCAGCGGATGCTTCGAGCGTTCCTCTCACCGCTCCTCCCGGAGTCGCGCGCGTGCAGGAGCCCGCCGAGGCCGCGGAAGGCGCCACGGTGCGCGTTCGTGAGTTTCACCCCAACGGCAAGCTCTCGACGGAGCGCAGCGAGCGCATCGGTCCTGCGGACTCGAGGACCCGGGTCGGGCCGATGAAGGCTTGGTTCGAGAGCGGACAGCTGCGCATCGAGGGTGGCTACGACGAGCAGGGGAAGCTGTCGGGACACTGGCGCTACTGGGACGAGCGCGGTGCGCTCTTGCGCGAAGGAGACTACGCCAACGGGCTGCGCGAGGGAGACTGGGTCGAGTTTCACCCGAGCGGCTTGAAGCGCAGCGAGGGCCTGCTGCACGTCGGCCAGAACGAGGGGCCATGGCGCTATTGGCATGAGAACGGCGCGCGCATGGCCGAGGGTTCGTACGTGAACAACCTGCGCGAAGGCGCTTGGACGTTCTGGGACGAGAGTGGCGCGGTCGATGCGCGGCTCACGGGGTACTACGAGAAGAACGTCCGCGTCCGCTGAGCGCAGAGATTTCTTGCTCGCATTGAAGAGCGCGGATTCGCTCGCGTAGCCTTGGGCTCTAGCGAGGGCGCGGTTGCTCTCGCGCGCGAGTTCACGGGATCTGGGAGGTTTGCGATGGGTGTGATGGACTGGCTCCGCGGCGGCGTGGGCGAGTTGATGATCGCGCGGCCCGACGAGGCGAAGCGCCAGCTCGTTTGGAAGCATCCGGATCCGACGATCCCGATGAAGTCGCAGCTCACGGTCGAGTCCGACGAGCGCTGCGTGTTCTTCCGCGATGGCAAGGTCGTCGCGACGCTCGGGCCGGGTCGCCACACGCTCGACAGCGCCAACCTTCCGTTCCTTTCGCGGCTCGTCGACTCGTTCACGGGTGGGCGCGTGTTCATCGCCGAGGTCTTCTTCGTCAGCATGACCGAGCAGGTCGGCGAGAAGTTCGGCGGCCGCATCGGCAACGTCGAAGACCCCAAGTCCGGTGTGCCCGTCGAGACGATGGTGCACGGCGAGTTTGCGTTTCGCGTGATCGACCCCGAGAAGCTGATCCTCGGATTCGTCGGCATGGGCAACGGCGCGCCGACGCAGGTGGGGCTGTGGATGCGCGAGCAGGTGCTCAAGGTCGTGCGCGATCGCGTGGCCGAGCTCGTCGTGAAGAACAAGTGGCCGCTGCTCGATGTGACGTCGGGTGCGTACACGGAGGAACTCGAGGCCGACGTCTTGGCGGGACTGGGCGTGCACTGCTCGTCCTACGGGCTCTCGATCCCGCGCCTCGGCAACTTCGTCGTCGCCATCGCCGACGGCGATGCCGCCAACCTGAAGAAGCTCTACACGGATGCCGCCTATCTCCGCACGGTGGGGGGCGTCGAGGGCTTCCAGAAGTTCGCCGCCGGCAAGGCGATGCTCGGTGCGGGCGAGGGCATGGCCAAGGGCGGCGGAGACGGCGGAGGCGGCGGGCTTCTCGGGGGTGCGGGGCTCGGCGTCGGGCTCGGGCTCGCGCAGCAGATGCTCTCGGCGCAGTCGCGGTCCGCGGGTGAGCCCGCGGGCGCGCCGCGCGTGCCTTGCTCGTCCTGCGGTGCCCACGTGGCCCCGGGGAAGTTCTGCGGGGCCTGTGGGAAGGAACTCGCGGCGAAGCCCGCGCTGGGCTTTTGCTCGGGCTGCGGCGCAGCCTTCTCCCCGGAGGCGCGTTTTTGCGGGCAGTGCGGCCAGCCTCGCGCCGGCGACCCCAAGGGCGGCGCGCCGAGCGCATGAAAAAAATGCCATTTTTCGCCGCGACCCCTTCCCAGCATGGCGTGCCGTGCTAGCGTCCAGCGTGTGGGCCCGGACTCCGCTGACGCGGAAACCGGAAAGCCTTGCCGGGGGAAATCCTCCCGACGGGGCTCGCTCCTAGGTTTGCTAGGAATCCGGTTTGGCGCTCCCCGCGTGGGGCGCTAGGCTTGGAGGCCGAGGTTCTCTCCCTCTCTTCACTCATTTCTCAGGAGACATGTACATGGTCCGTTCGACCCTGATCGCAGCCGCCGCCGCCGTTCTTTGCGGCGCGAGCTTCGCTCAACAGGTGGACAACGTCTACCCGATCCCGGGCGCCGTTCAGCGCGGTCCGGTGATCAACCTGCGCACCGGCCAGCCGGTGAGCCCCGCGCGCGAAGCCCAAGTTCGCGCCGTCACCAACATCATCTACGACAACACCTGCACCTGGACCGGCGGCGGTTTCTACACCGGCACCGGCGTGTGTGAGGACTACATCGACGAAGGTCGCATCCCCGGCGGCCTCGGCGGCACCGCTCCCGCGGGCGCCACGGTCGACAACAACGTGACCTTCTTCGAAGTCGGCTACTGCACCGCGGCAGCCCTCGGAACGGTCGACGTCAAGGTCGGCTTCTTCGACACGCTCGGTGGTCAGTGCGGCGGCTTCCCGCCCGCGCCGATCCCGCCGTCGCTGGCGTCGCAGGGCACCGTGTTCCAGCTGCCGATCGCGACGATGCCCGGTGGCACGTCGACGGGCGGCCTGCAGTGCTGGGTCATCGGCTTCGACCTCGGCAACACGGGCTTCTGCATGCTCTCGGATGGCGATGGTGTCTACGACAACAACGCCGACCTCGACCGCTTCAACTGGTCGTGGCAGATGGACAACACCGTGACGCAGGGCATCCTGCTCATGGGCGAGCCCTTCGCCACGATCCCCGGCTCGTGCACGTACAACGTGCCGTGCTCGGCGGACCCGCTGTACGGCAACCCGTGCGGCTCGGGCCTCGCGAACGACGACGGCTTCTGGATCAACATCGACAACGACCTCGCCGGTGGCGGCCTCTCGGCCGGTACGGGCTGTGTGTCGGCTCCGGGCGGCGGCACGGGCTGCTACTGGTTCGGCGGCGCGCCGGGTAACCCGTTCAGCGGCTTCTACATGAAGATCGGCAACAACGGTTCGTGCGGTGGCTGCGCGGCTCAGGCCGTGAACTACTGCACCGCCGGTACGACCTCGAACGGCTGCAACGCCACGATGTCGCTCCAGAGCGGCATCCCGAGCGCCAGCAACGCCGGTCCGGCGGTCGTGTCCGCGACGAACGTCGAAGGCGCGAAGACGGGCCTCTTCTTCTACGGCACCGCCCGTCAGGCCACGGCCTGGAGCCCGACCTCGTCGAGCTTCCTGTGCGTGAAGTCTCCGACGCAGCGCTCGGCGGTTCAGGCCACGAACGGCACCGCCAACGCCTGCGACGGCTCGATGAGCCTCGACATCAACGCCGCGCTCGCCGCTCAGACGGCGTTCCCGGTCGCCGCTGGCGGTCTCTTCGACATCCAGGCGTGGTTCCGCGACCCGCCGGCTCCGAAGACGACGCACCTGTCGGACGCCCTCGAGATCACGCTCTGCCCGTGATCGCCTAGAGCAGCGGTCCGCGCGATCGCTGCCGAAGACAAGCCGAGCGGCGCTCTCCCGCGTGGGGAGCGCCGCTCGGTGCTTTTTCACGCGGCACTCCTACATTCCTGTGCTCTCCCCAGGCGGCTACGACCGATTCGTCCGAGCTCTGTGGAAGCGAAGTCGGTCCGAGCTTTCTTCGTGCGCGGACTGCGTGTGCACGCACCTCCGCGCAGCTTGACTTCCTGCGCGATCGCGTCGAGCATAGATGGGGTCGGGGCCTGTTTTCGCAGACTTCGGCGTTCCACACCCCCGAGCCCACTCCATGCGCCATCTCGTCCAAACACTCGGCCTCGCGACTCTCGCTTTCTCCATCAGCGCGAGCACCGGCTTCGCTCAGACCCTGCAGGCCACGCTCTTCAAGAGCGGTTTCTCCCAGCCGGTCTTCCTGTGCTCGCCTCCGGGCGACACCGCGCGTCAGTTCGTCGTGGAGCAGGGCGGCAAGATTCGCATCGTGAAGAACGGTACGACGCTCACAGCCAACTTCCTTCACTTGGGCTCTGCGGCGTCGGGCGGTCTGGCGAAGATCTCGACGGGTAGCGAGCGCGGCCTGCTCGGCTTGGCGTTCCACCCCAACTACGCGCAGAACGGGTACTTCTACGTCAACTACACGGCGGCGGGGACCGGTGCGACCGTGATCGCGCGGTACCAAGTCAGCCCGACGAACCCCGACGTCGCGTCGACGGCCGAGACGATCTTGCTCACGATCGCTCAGCCCTTCTCGAATCACAACGGCGGCTGCATCCAGTTCGGCCTCGACGGCAAGCTCTACATCGGCATGGGGGACGGCGGCAGCGCCAACGATCCGAGCGGGTACGCTCAAAACACGAGCTCGCTCCTCGGCAAGATGCTCCGGCTCGACGTCGATCTGCCGGCTCCGTACGTGCCCGCGGACAATCCGTACGTCGGTGCGGGTGCGCCGCTCGACGAGATCTGGCACCTCGGTCTGCGCAACCCGTTCCGCTTCAGCTTCGATCGCCAGACCGGTGACATGTACATCGGCGACGTCGGCCAGAACGCCATCGAGGAGATCGACTTCGCTCCCGCGGGCGCCAGCGGCCGGAACTTCGGTTGGCGCTGCATGGAAGGCACTTCGTGCACCGGCCTGACCGGCTGCACTTGCAATGCGGCAGCGCTCACGGCGCCGCTGCGCGACTACACGCAGGCCTCGGGCGGACACTGCTCGGCGATCGGCGGCTACGTCTACCGCGGCTCGAACGTGTGCGGCCTGCAGGGCACGTATTTCTACGCCGACTACTGCTCGTCGGCGATCTGGTCCCTGCGCAACGTGAACGGTCAGGTTTCGAACTTCACCGTTCGCACGACCGAGCTCGAGCCCGCGGGTACGCCGACGATCAGCTCGATCAGCTCGTTCGGCGAAGATGCCAACGGTGAGCTCTATATCCTCGACTACGCCGACGGTGAGATCTATCGCATCGACCCCGCCGGTGGCGCGCTCGATTGCAACGCCAACGGTATCTCCGACGGCTGTGACTTGCAGAGCGGTGCTTCGCTCGATTGCAACGCGAACGGCATCCCCGACGAGTGTGACATCGCCGCTGGGGCCGCCGACTGCAACGCCAATGGTCGCCCGGACTCGTGCGACATCGCTTCGGGGGCTGCCGACGTCAACGGCAACGGCATTCCGGATACGTGTGAATGCCAGGGTGGAACACCTCCGACGATCTACTGCACGGCGAAGATGAACAGCCAGTTCTGTGTGCCGGCTATCGGCTACTCGGGGGCGCCGAGCCTGAGCGGTGCTGGCACGTTCCGTATCACGGCGACGAACTTGCTGAACAACAAGCAGGGCCTCGTGTTCTACGGCTACGCCAATGCGAACTCGCCGTTCCAAGGCGGCACGTTGTGTGTGCAGGGCCCGGTGAAGCGCACGGCTGCGGCGAACACGGGTGGCAGTGCGACCGGCAACAACTGCACCGGCACGTTCAACTACGACTTCAAGGCGCTGATGCTCTCGGGCAACGATCTGGCTCTCCAGACGGTGGGCCAGCAGGTCAACGCTCAGATCTGGAGCCGTGACCCTGCCGACACGTTCACGACGAGCCTCACGAACGCGGTTCGCTTCCAGATTTGCCAGTAGCGCTCGAAAGATCCGGACACTGTGCGGGCCGACCTCATCGAGAGGGCGGCCCGCTCTTTTTGCAGCGGACGCGAGCCACGACGCGGGAGCAGCGTGGCCGCAGTCCTGTGGCGTCACCAGGTCGGAGCGTTGCTGAGAAGCGCGAGTGCGCGGTCGCCGTCGACCGCTTTGCTAAACAGGAAACCTTGCGCGTGGTCGCACTCGACCGAGCGCATCAAGGCCAGCTGTGAATCGGTCTCGATGCCCTCGGCGACGACGCTCTTTCCGAGGTTGCGCCCGATCATCACGATCGTGCGCGCGATGCGGGCGTCGTCGTTCTCGGTGCCCGAGCCGACGTGCTGCACGAAGGAGCGGTCGATCTTGAGCGAGTCGATGGGAAAGCGCTGCAGGTACGCGAGCGAGGAATAGCCGGTCCCGAAGTCGTCGATCGAGAGGCGCAGGCCGAGCTCCTTCAGCTTGAGCAGGATCGTCTTCGCCGCGTCGGGATGCTCGAGGATCGCGCTCTCGGTGATTTCGAGCTGCAGGTCCTCTCCTGCGATCCCCGTCTCGACGAGGATCTGAGCGATCTGATACGCGAGGTCGGGCTGATTGAGCTGCTTGCTCGACAGGTTGACGGACATCGTGCACGGGCGTGGATTTCCAAGGCGACGCTGCCACGCCGCGAGTTCCATGCACGCCTGCCGGAGGACCCAACGACCGAGCGGGACGATCAACCCCGTCTCTTCCGCAATGGGAATGAACTGCGCGGGTGAGATCGGACCGCGCTCGGGATGCGTCCAGCGCACGAGCGCTTCGAAGCCGCTGATGCGACCGGAAGTGAGTGACACGATGGGCTGGTAGTGCACGCGCATCTCGTGGCGTTCGACGGCTCGGCGGAGATCGCGCTCGATCTCGAGCTGTGCCACCGCGTGCGCGTGCATCGCCGTGTCGAACAGCGCATGGCGCGCACGGCCCGAGCCCTTGGCCCGATACATGGCAGTGTCGGCGTCGCGCAGCACGTCTTCCGGACGTTGATAGCCCGAGAGCGAGGTGGCGATTCCGATCGAGGAACTCACGAAGAGCTCCTGCCCCCCGAGGTTGAAGGGCGCGGCGAGCTCGGCTTGGACTCGCTCGGCGACCTTGACCGCGTCGGAGGCATCGCGGATGTCGTCGAGCAGGATCGCGAACTCGTCGCCGCCGAGGCGGG
>JBIKYW010000003.1:0-24240 GCA_044355055.1 Planctomycetota bacterium
CCCACCGACGCAGGCTGGGAGTACCTGCGCGGGCGCGAATGGACGCCGGTCGAGGGTCGGCTTGTCGAGCGCGTCGAGCTCGAGCGCGACGTGCTCGCCAGAGCGCGGGAGCTGGAGCGGCACGTCGATCGACGCAAGTGCGAGACGCGCGTGCCCTACACGGACTGGCTCCTGCGCGAGGGACTGCTCGCCGAAGGACTCGAGCAGCTCGACCTCGTGCTGGAGATCGAGCCTGACCAGCCGCAGGCGCGGGCGCTGATCGCGCGGCTCGCGGGCAAGATCGTCGCACCGGGTTCGGGCGAGGCCGGACTTGCCGAGGCCGTACGGGCAGCCGCGGTCGGCCCGCGCACGCTGCAGGAACTCGCTGTGATTTCGCTCGCGGCGCGCGACCCCAAGGATGCCGTGCTCTCCGCGCTCCGAGATGCTCTCGGGTCCCATTCGCTGCGCATCCGCTCGTTCGCAGCCTTGGCAATCCGCCGCATCGAGCCCGGTGCCGCGACCAAGGAGCTCGTGACACGCGCGGTGCTCGATGGCTCGGCACAGGTTCGCCGCGAGTGCTCGCTCGCGCTGCGCGACGTTCGCGACGAGGCCGTGACGCTGCCCGTGCTGCGCGCACTCGGCTCCAAGACCTCGCAGGTGCGCGAGAATGCGATCGACGCGCTCGGGGCCATGAACTACCCCGCGGCGATCGAACCTCTCGTCGCGCGACTCGGAGCCCTCGCCGCAAGCTCCGGCTCGGGTGGAGCATGGAAGGCGCCCGCCTCCCACATCTTCGTCGGACGCCAACACGCCTACATCCAAGACTTCGACGTCGAGGTCGCACAGGGTGCGGCCGTCGCGGATCCACAGGTGAACACGCTCGTCGACGGAGCGGTTCTCGACGTACGCGTGATCGGCGTGTCCGAGATGACGGTCGCCGTCGAGAGCCGCAAGGTGCGCACGGCGCTCGAGAAGCTCACCGGGGCGCGTCCCGGCGACACCAACCGCGCTTGGCTCCAGTGGTGGGACTCAACGGGAAAGAACCCGCCGCCCGCAAGCGGTCCAAGGCCCCCAGCCTCCGGCGAGCGACGCTGAAAGCAGGAGGCGGCATGGACCTCGCCGGGTCCGCGCCGCCTCGGGATGCGTTCGCGAGCTGGAATGAGCGGCTCAGGCCGTCGGCGACGCGCTCTTCGCCGCGCAGTAGCTCTCGGGCGCGATCACACCCTTGAAGCCTTGGAGCGCGACGCGCTGCAAGTAAAACGAAAGTCCGCGCAGCCCGCCGAGCTCTTCGCCACCGCCCGCGCGACCGGGACCGCCGTGGATCATCTGCGGCAGCACCATGCCCGGCGCGAGTGACTGCTCGGCCATCTTGTCGCTGCCGAGCCACACGCGGCCGCTCCACGCGCCGATCGCGAGACCCGCGGTCTCTAGGAACGCCTGTTCGTTCGAGTAGACGCTGGTGACGAGGCTGCCACCGCCCATTCCGACGAGCTCGGCCGCCTCGAGCGCGTCGCCCGAGTACGGCAGGATCGTCGCGCAAGGTCCGAAGACCTCTTCGGCGTGGAACGCCGGGTCGCGGCCGTCCTGCGCGACGAACACCGTCGGTGCGACGAAGTAGCCCTTCTCGCGGATCGCGCCCGAGCCGCCGCAGGCGAGCTTGGCGTGCTTGGCGAGACGGTCGATGCCCGCGCGGACGTCGCGCAGCTGATCCGCGCTCGCGAGCGGCCCCATGCGCACGACGGCGTCCGAGGGATCGCCGAGCTTCACCGCGTTCGCGGTCGCGACGATCTCGGCCGAAAGTTCCTCGACGCGCGAGCGCGGCACGAAGACGCGGCGGACCGCCGTGCACTTCTGGCCCGTCTTCTGCGTCATGTCGAGGGCCACGTTGGCGACGAACAGGTTGAACGTGTCGCTGCCCGCTTCGACGTCGGGGGCGAGGACCGCCGCGTTGAGCGAGTCGGCCTCGAAGTTGACGCGCACGTTGTGGCGCACGAGGTTCGCATGGCCGCGCAGCTTTGCGGCGGTCCCGCTCGAGCCCGTAAAGGCGAGGCTGTCCTGCGGTCCCATGTGGTCGAGCAGGTCTCCGACCGAGCCTGCGATGAACTGGAACGCGCCCTCGGGCAGGGCTCCGCACTCGATGCACAGCTGCGCGATGCGCCACGCGACGAGCGCGGTCGGCGTGCCCGGTTTCTCCACGACCGGCGAGCCCGCGAGCAGCGCGCAGGCGGCCTTCTCCATCATGTTCCACGCGGGGAAGTTGAACGCGTTGATGTGCACGGCGACGCCCGGACGCGACACGAGGACGTGCTCGCCCCAGAAGCGCGCGGTGCGGCCGAGCTGCACGCCCGGGCCGTCGTAGAGGAACGTGCGCGCGCCGAGCTCGACCCCGAGCCGACCGTAGAAGGCCAGCGTGCCGATCGCGCCGTCGATGTCGAACTTCGCGTCGCTGCGCGGGGTTCCGGCGTTTTGGATCGAGAGCTCGATCAGCTCGTCGCGGTGCGCGTGGATCGCCTTCGACAGGCGATCGAGCGCTTCGCCGCGCTGGGCGAAGGTCATGGCGCGCAGCGCCGGGCCGCCCTTCGAGCGCGCATGCTCGAGCACGCCCTTGAAGTCGATGCCGCCGCTCGACGCGACGGCGAGGGCCGCCTCGGTGGTCGGGTTGTACAGCGTGACGCTCGCGCCGGTTCCGGCGTGCCAGCGGCCTTGGACGTAGCTCGTGAGGGTCTGCATCGGGGGTCGAGTGGGATTCAGGACGGGAGCGTGAGGTGGTAGGCGAAGGTCGCCGCGCCGAGGGCGAGGGCGACGAAACCGGACGCGGCACCGGTGCCGTTCCGCGCGCGCACGACGGCGAAGACAAGTCCGAGCGCGATCGAGATCAGCGCCCAGACGTAGGCCCCGCGCAGAGCGAACTCGCCGATCGGCGCGCCCTTCTCGGTGCCGAGCAGCCAGACGCCGAGCAGCGTGCAGAGCGCAGCCGCCACGGCGGACTGCAGCTCGAACCGCTGCACCCAAGGCTCGCGCGGAGCCTGCTCGCTGGAAGTCGGGACCGTCATCGCCAACGCACACTCTAGCAGCACCGCTCCCCCATCGTCGCGCCCGCGACCGACCGGAACGGCGCCCGAAGCGGCCGTTTCGGACGCACCCTTGATCGCGCCGCCCGGCGCGTCACGCTGAAGCCCGTGACCCACCCGACACCCCCGCCCGCCGCCCGCTGGCTTCCCCCCGACACCTTCCACGGCCAAACCGCGCTCGTCACGGGCGGCGGAACCGGCATGGGCCTCGAGATGTCCCGCGGCCTCGCCGCGCTCGGCGCGCGCGTGATCGTCGCGTCCCGCAGCGTCGAGCACCACGCTCCGTTGCTCGCCGAAGCCCACGAGCGCGGCTGGCGCGTCGAGTCCCGCGCGCTCGACGTGCGCGAGGCTGCCGACGTCGAGCGGCTCGCGCTCGAGCTCGAAGAGCACGGCGGCGTCGACATCCTCGTCAACAACGCCGCCGGCAACTTCGTGTGTCCGGCAGAGCGGCTCTCCGCTCGCGCATGGCGCTCGGTGCTCGGGATCGTCCTCGACGGCACGTTCTACTGCACGCGCTACTTCGGCCGCGGGATGATCGCGCGCGGGCGCGGACAGGTGCTCAACGTCGTCGCGACCTACGCGTGGACGGGCATGGCTGGTGTCGTCCACTCGGCGAGCGCAAAGGCGGGCGTGCTCGCGATGACGCGCACGCTCGCGGTGGAGTGGGCCCGCCACGGCATCCGTGTGAACGCGATCGCCCCCGGTCCGTTCGAGAGCGAGGGAGCCGCAGGGAATCTCTGGCCCGAAGAAGGAATGAAGCGCCGCATCGAGGAGCAGATTCCGCTCGGCCGCTTCGGAAACGCCGAGGAAATGGCGACGCACGCGCTCTACCTGCTCTCCCCCGCCTGCGGCTACGTGAACGGCGAGTGCTTCGTGATCGACGGAGGCCTCTCGCTCGGCCGCGGCATGTGGCAACCCGGCGAGCGCCGCGACGGAGGGACGCGCGCATGAGCACGACGCCCAAGACACGCGGTCACCTCGCCACCGAGCAGGTGCTCGCTGCGAGCGAGGACTTCGACACGCTCCCGATCGCCGACGCCGTCGCGCTGATGCAGCGCGAGGACGAAGGCATCCACGCGGCACTCGCGGCGGCGCGCGCGGACCTCGCTCGCGCGATCGAGCTCGTGGTTGCGCGCCTGCGAGGCGGCGGACGCCTGTTTTACGTCGGAGCCGGAACCAGCGGCCGCCTCGGACTGCTCGACTCGGTCGAGTGCCCTCCCACGTTCCAGACCGATCCGTCGCTCGTGCAGGCGGTGCTCGCCGGTGGGACCGCTGCGGTGACCGGAGCGGTGGAAGGTGCGGAGGACAGTGCGACGGCCGCTGGCGAGGAGCTCTTGCGTCGCGGACTGAGCGCGAACGACGTCGTCTTCGGCATCGCGGCGGGCGGGACGACGCCCTTCGTCCACGGAGCGATCGAGTTCGCGCGATCGCGCGGCGCCGCCACCGTGTTCCTCGCGTGCGTGCCGCGTGAGCAAGTCGAGGATCGCGCAGATGTATCGGTGCGCATCGTGACCGGCCCAGAGGTGCTGGCGGGCAGCACGCGCCTCAAGGCTGGAACCGTCACGAAGCTCGCCCTCAACACGGTGACGACCGTCGCCATGGCGCAGCTCGGCAAGGTGCACGGCAATCTGATGGTCGACGTCGACACCTCGAAGAACGTCAAGCTCGTCGAGCGCGGCGCGCGCATCGTCGCAACACTGACCGGCGTGTCGCGCGACGAGGCGCTAGAGCTGCTGCGAGAGGCCGGAGGTCAAGTGAAGGTCGCCGTCGTCATGCAGCGACGCCGCATGACGCGCGAGGCCGCACTCGCGGCACTCGCACAGGCCGAAGGTCGTCTGCGTCGCGCTCTGGAGGCGCCCTGAACCCACCATGAAGCGCGACATGCCTTCGCCGATCGAGACCTACATTGCAGCCGCATCGCCCTTCGCGCAGCCGATCCTCACGGCGCTCCGCGCGCGTGTGCTCGCGAGCGGCATCGAGCTCGAGGAAACGCTCAAGTGGCGTAATCCCACGTGGGTGCACGACGGGGAGATCGTGTGTGGAATGGCCGCATTTCGAGCGCACTGCGCGTTCGGCTTCTGGGATCGCGAGCTGCAAGCTGAGATCGCGAAGGCCGCCGGGGGCGGGAGTGACGACGACTCGGTGATGCACCGCCTCCGCATCGAGACGCTCGCTCAAGTCCCGAGCGCCGCGCAGCTCAAGCGCTGGATGAAGCGGGCCGTCGAGCGTGCAAGCGCGCCAGCCGCGAAGTGTGAGCCGCGGGCGAAGAAACCCGAAGCCGAGGTGCCGGACGACTTGAGCCGCGCGCTGTCGCGCAATGCTGACGCCAAGCGGCATTTTGCTGCGTTCAGCCCGAGCAAGCGCCGCGAGTACATCGAGTGGATCACCGAAGCCAAGCGCGAGGACACGCGCCAGTCGCGCCTCGATCAGGCGCTGGAGTGGATCGCCGAGGGCAAGTCGCGGCACTGGAAGTACGAGCGCCGCTGAAGCACGCGAGGTCGCTCAGCGGGGCGAGGTGAGGATGCGCTGAAGCTCGTCGCCGAGCTCGACCGCCTTGACTCCGTTCGTGTTGCACAAGACCACGATCACCGTGCCGCTCTCGCGGTCGACGGAGAGCAGCGCGCTCGCGCCTTGCTGCGAACCTGTGTGGCTCACGAGCGTGCTCTTCGCAGGCACCGCCCAGCCGAGCCCGTAGTCGATCTCGCTGCCATCGGCAAGCCTCTGGCGCGTCCAGAGCGCGTCGCGCACCTCGGCGGGCACGAGCTGCGCGCGCAGCACAGCGTCCGCGAAACGTGCGAGGTCCGGCGCAGAGCACTCCATGCCGCCGCCCGCGTATTTCCAAGACAGATCCTCGCGCTTCGCGGCTCGCTCGGCCTTGCCGTACACGAGCTCGTAGGCGGCAGAACGCAGTTCCTTCGCGTCCGACGCGACTTCGCAGTCGAGCGTCGGCGCAACTTGGCTCGAGATCCGCTCTCGCAGCAGCGTGCGGAAGTCTTGCTTCGTCGCACCCTCGAGCGTCGCGCACACGAGCGTGAATGCGTGCGTCGAATACGAGTACTTCGTGCCCGGCGGCGCGACGAGCGGATCATTCACGAACAGCGCGAGCGCCTCGCGCGTCGTGCAAGCGCCCGTCGCGTTGTCGCTGCGATCCGCGCGATAGTGACGGACGCCAGCGGTGTGCGAGAGAAGGCCTCGCAGCGTCAGTCCTTGCAGTGTTTCCGGAAGTTCGGGGACGTGCGCGGAGATGGCGGCGTCGAGGGAGAGCTCGCGTTCCCGCGCGACGAGAGCCGTCAAGACCGCTGTCACCGGCTTCGACACGGACGCGAGCCGCACCAGCGTGCCGGTGAGCATCGGGAGGTCCGCCTCGCGGTCGCGCTCGCCCCAGCCGCCGCTCAAGATCACCTTTCCATTTCTCGCAACGGCGACCGTGAGTCCCACAGCGCGCGAGGACTGGCGAAAGTTCTCGCAAGCCTGCAGAGCCCGCTCCGGCGCCGACGCGGGCGCAGGGCCCACGAGCTCGCCCTGCGAGCAGATCCAAGCGAGGAGGGCTGCGATCATGCGACGTGGGCGTGGCAGGAGAGCTCAGCGCGCGTGCGAGCTCCAGAACTCGCGCAGCGGTCGCTCGTAGCTCGGCGCGAGGCCGAGCTCGAAGGTGGTGCGTTCATCGGCCCAACGGTATTCGACGTGCTCGTGGCTGAGCTCGATTTCACCCGAGACGTCCGTGCACAGGTGCGCGACGACGAAGGAGAACTCCTTGATCTCGTAGCGCACGGGTCGGATCCACGTCAGCGTGGGCGCACCGATCGTGCAGCGGAACTTTGCGCCGAGCTCCTCGGAAAGCTCACGCCGCAGGACCTCGCGCGGATCGAGCTTCTCCTCTCCGACGTCAAAGCGCCCGCCGGGCAGCTCCCACCACGACTCGCGCGTCGACTCGCGCACCAAGAGGAGCTTTCCGTCGCGCACGGCGAGCGCCTTCATGGCGACGAAGAAGCGCTGGAACTCGCGCGGTCCGACGTTGGTCATGGTGTGGGTTCCTCGAATCGCGCTACTGCGGCGCCGGCTGGGCCAGCTCGGCGCGCACGGCCTCTAGGAAGCGCTCCCAGTCGAACGCCGGACCAGGATCCTGCTTGTCGGCCGTGATGTGGAAGTGACCGAGGATGCCGCGGAACTGCGCGAACTCTGCGTCGCTGAGCGCGTCGGTGCGCACGGCGCCTTGCGCGTCGCGGGGACAGTCGGGCGCGAGCTTGGGGAACGCGCGGCACAGCCCCGCCGCGAGCTTCACCAAGGTCGCGTACTGCTGCGGCGTCAGATCGTGCATCTCATAGGCCTTGCCGTGGATCGGCCCCGTGACGCGCTCGGGGCGCGCGGGGCGCGCGACGAAACCGGGCGAGCGCACGCCCGTGACCTTCATCCACGCCGGGAAGCGCACGTAGGGACCCTCCTCATCGCGCGGATACCACTCGTCGAGGGTGCGGTCGCCCGGCGGATAGGCACCGATGTTCGCGATCTCGATCCCGACTGAGCGCGTGTTGGCCTGCCGCGCGTGCCAAGCCGTGTCCGACAGATCGAGCGTCTGGTAGAGCGTGCCGTCGACGTCGAGCATGAAGTGGACCGAGAGCTTGCGACGGTCGTGCAGCACTTTGAAGCACTGGCGGCTCGTGCCGCAGACGTCGTAGTGAATCACGAACTGATCGACAGCGGCGCGCACTTCCTGCGCGCAAGCCGGCGTCCCCGAGAGCGAGGTGAGGCGGGTCGTGCCGTCGCCCTTCGCGACCTTGCGCCCGGGCTGATAACGCAGACCGTCGGGGATCTCTTGCGGAGGTTCGTCGGGGAAACGCAGCTCGCTCGAATACGCGTCGTAGGCGCCGCGCTCGCTCCAGAGCACGACGGGCGCACCGATCGGGATGCGCTCGCCACACACGACGATGACGTCGCTGCGCTGGGCGGGCGGCTTGAGCGCGGGAGCGGGAGAAACGGGCTTGGCTCGCGCGGGCTCGCGCACGCGTTCGGTGGTGCTGCAGGCGGCGAGGAAGAGACAGGCGAGCGCGTGGCGGAGCTTCATGGTGGAGAGTCGAGAATCCGCTACGATGCCTCGCGGTTCAAGCGGGCGCGCTCCGGGGCGGGGACCGGTTTTTCGGAGTTTTCGCGCGACGCGCCGGCCCGCCGAGCGACGGAGCGGCGTGGGAATCGTCCGTGTGTTGGGTGCCTGCCTCGTCGGCTCGAACGCCGAGCTCGTGACGATCGAGGCCCGCTACGAGGAGGACCGCGAGGCGGGGCGGGTCGACGTCGTGCTCACGGGACTCCCCGATCCCGTCATCCGCGAGAGCCGCGGCCGCCTGCTGTGCGCGCTCGCCGCCAACGGTCTGCGGGTGCCTCCCGGACGGCTGTACCTCAACCTCGTGCCCGCCGCTCGGCGCAAGTCGGGCGAGATCCTCGACCTGCCGCTCCTCCTCGGGGCCGCGGCAGCGGCGGGGCACCTGAAAGCGCGCGCCCTCGAGGGGCGGCTCTTCCTCGGCGAGGTCGGCATCGACGGCACGTTGCACTCGGTCGCGGGCGGGCTCGCGGCCGCACTCGTGGCGCGGGCCGCGGGCGTGGCCGAGGTCGTGGCACCGCGCGCCACAGCTGCGGAGGCGGCTTGGGTGCCCGGCGTCTCGGCGCTGGGGGGCGAGCACGTGGACGACGTCGTACGGCACTTGGTCGGAGGCGCGACGCTCACGCCGCTGCCCGCCGAGCGCGCCCTGCGCGATGCTTCCCTCGGGCTCTCGCTCGACGACGTGCGCGGTCAGGCCTCGGGCAAGCTGGCCTTGGCGGTTGCGGCCCACGGCGGTCACGGGCTGCTCTTCATCGGACCCCCGGGCACGGGCAAGAGCATGCTGGCGCGGCGCATCACGACGCTCCTTCCGCAGCCGAGCGTCCAAGAGAGCCTCGACATCACGCGCGTCCTGTCCGCGAGCGGACGCTGGCCGGGCGGACTGGTGTCGTCCCGTCCCTACCGCGCTCCCCACCACACCGTGAGCTATGCCGGACTGGTCGGCGGTGGCTCGCCGCCGGCACCTGGCGAGATCACCCTCGCCCACTGCGGCGTCTTGTTTCTCGACGAGCTGCCAGAGTTCCGCCGCGAGGTCCTCGAGGCGCTGCGCCAGCCGCTGGAGACCGGCTCGATCACCCTGAGTCGCGCGGGGCGCCAGCTCGAGCTCGAAGCGCGCTTCCAGCTCGTCGCCGCCATGAATCCGTGCCCCTGCGGCTACCTCGGACATGCGCGCATCCCCTGCCAGTGTCCGCCGAGCCTGGTGCAGCGCTACCGCAG
Organism: Planctomycetota bacterium; assembly: GCA_044355055.1. GTDB lineage: Bacteria > Planctomycetota > UBA1135 > UBA1135 > F1-120-MAGs118. The sequence goes on from JBIKYW010000003.1 coordinate 9,358, forward strand.
CCGTATCTCCGGACCGCTGCTCGACCGCATCGACCTGCGCATCGAACTACCGGCTCCGACGCTCGACGAGCTTGGCAACGTGTCCGCCGCTCCGACCGACGCCACCTTGAGCGCGAGCGCTCTGCGGACGAAGCTCGCAGCCGCGGCCGCTCTCCAGCGCGCGAGGCAAGGGGACCGCCGCAACTTCGAACTCGACGCAGCCGAACTCGACCGCTGGGCGCCGCTCGACGATGCCGCACGCGGGCTGCTTGCACGAATCGTGCGCCAGCGCGGACTCTCCGCGCGCGCGGTGCAGTCTCTGCGTCGCGTCGCCCGCACCCTCGCCGACCTCGACGGCCACGAGGTCACGTCCGCAGCACAGCTCGCCCGGGCCCTCGCCCTGCGCTCCCCGATCGTATGACCGCGGCGAAGCTACTCGTGACGCAGAGCCTCGACGGGGTCCATCGTCGCCGCGCGCCACGCCGGATAGATGCCAAACAGCACGCCGACGCCCGAAGAAATCAGGAACGCCAAGATCGGCGCCGTCGGCGTGATGATCGTGCGCATCTCCGCGTAGTGCTCGACCACGAGCGGCGTCGCAAGTCCGAGGACGACGCCGAGCAGCCCTCCGCCGACCGACAGCACCACGCACTCGACCAAGAACTGCGAGACGATGTGGCGGCGCTTGGCGCCCAGCGCGCGGCGAATGCCGATCTCCCGTGTGCGCTCCGTGACGGTGGCGAGCATCACGTTCATAATGCCGATGCCGCCTACGAGCAGGCTGATCGACGCGATCGAACCGAGCACGATGTTGAAGATGCGCTTGGTCTCTTCGGCGCGCATCAAGAGCTCGAGCGGGACCACGATTTCATAGTCCGACTGCTTGTGGTTGCGCTTCAGCATCTCGCGGCAGGCGTTGGCGACGAGCTCCACGTTGGCCGGGTCCTCGACCTCGACCACGATCTCGTGCAGCTCGACCTCTTCCATCTCGCGCGAGCCGGCGCGCAGCTTCACCTGCATGTTCCCGTACCACTTGCGGCCGGTCTCGAGCGGGATGAACACCTCGGCCGAAGACTTGCCTGCCGCGGCGAGGTCCGATTGCTGTCGCATGCGGTCGAGCGTGGTGCCGACCACGGTGTAGTAGTCCGCGCCGATCTTGATCTCCTCGCCGATCGGAGAAGCGACGGGGAAGAGGTAGCGCGCGGCCTCGTACGAGAGCACGCACACGTTCGCGACGCCGAGCTCGTCTTGGTCGGTGATGAAGCGACCCTCGGCGACGACGCGGCCGGTGACGTCTCGGTACACCGGCAGGGTCGCCATGACGCGCGGGTTGAGCATGCGATCCGAGAAGCGCACCTCCTCGTAGATCTCGCGGACCGGCACGACGCGCGCGACTCCGGGGAAGGTCTCCTCGATGCGCGCGAGGTCCTCTTCGGTGAGACCGTAGCTCAGCACGCGCACGGACTGACCGCCACCCGTGGCGAAGTCCTCGCGCGGCTTGATGCTGCGCAGGATGACGTTGCGGCTACCGAGCTGGCGGATCTGCTCCTGCGCTTCCTCGCTCGCGCCCTCGCCGATCGCGAGCATCGCGATCACCGAGCTGGTGCCGAACAGGACGCCGAGTGTGGTCAAGAGACTGCGCAGCTTGTGCAGCAGGAGGCTCGAAATGCCGAGCTTGACGGTGCGGGCGAGGGTTCCGTGCTTCACGCTTGGACTCCGGCGGCGTTGTTTTGGCCACGCTTCACGGACTCGATGCGACCGTCCTTCAGACGGAGCACGTGCTGCGCGCGCTCGCCGACATCGGGCTCGTGGGTCACGAGCACGATCGTGCGCCCCTCGGCGTGCAGCTCGTCGAAGAGCGCGAGGATCTCGAGCGCCGTCGCGCTGTCGAGGTTGCCGGTCGCCTCGTCGGCGAGGATCAGCGCAGGTTGGTTGACCAGCGCGCGCGCGATCGCGACGCGCTGCTGTTGTCCGCCCGAGAGCTCCGTGGGCTTGTGGTCGAGCCGCTTGGCGAGGCCAACGCGCTCTGCGAGCTTGCGCGCGCGCTCTTCGCCATCGGCGGGAGGCTCGTCTTGGTAGAAGAGCGGGACCATGATGTTCTCCAGCACGTTGAGCTGGGGAATCAGGTTGTAGCTCTGGAACACGAAGCCGAGCTTGCGGCTGCGGACCTCCGAGAGCTCGTCGTCGCCCAGACGCGCCGTGGAAATGCCGTCGACCTTGTAGTCGCCCGAAGTCGGGCGATCGATGCAGCCGAGCACGTTGAGCAAGGTCGACTTGCCCGAGCCCGACGAGCCCATGACGGCCCAGTATTCGCCGCGACCGAACGTGAACGAGAACTCGTCGAGTGCGCGGACCAAGTTCTGGCCCATGCGGTACTCGCGCGTGACGCCGATGAGCTCGGCGACGGGGGCTCGGGACGGATCGCTCACGGGGCGGAACGCTCCAACCTAGTTGCCCGAGCCACCCGAGGTGCCGCCGCGGCTGCCACCTCCACCGCCGCCAAAGCGCTCGCGCAGCTTCTCGCGCTCCTCCGGAGTCATCGACTCCATGCGCTTGCGCCACTCCTCCGCCTGCGCGGGGTCCATGCCGCCGCGACCGCCGCCGCGCGTTCCACCTTCCCCGCGCGCGGGAGCGCCCTCTCCGCCGCCCGACGCCCCACCGTTCGCCGGCGCTCCTCCGGCGGATGTTCCCGCCGCGGGCGCCCCAGCGTTGGCAGCGCCGGAGCCGCCCGGTGCCGACGGCTTCGCTCCTTCGCCGCCGGTACCGGCGCCCGCGGGCGCAGCGGCGGCGCTGATCGTGCTCGTCTCGGGCGCAGCCGCGGGCGAGAAGCCCGGCGGCGCGGCGAGCAGCACCTGCTCGCCTTCTTTCAGTCCCTCGACGATCTGCACCCACTTGTCGTTGAAGCGCCCGGTCTGGACCTTGCGCTCCTCGGTCGAGCCCGCGACGGACACGAACGCCAGCTGGTCTCCGCCGGAGCGGAAGATGGCCTGAACGGGGACGTACAGCGTGTCGGCGATGTCCTCGACGAGGATCTCGATCGCGCAGCTCATGCCCGGACGCATGTCGGGGTGACCTTCGGTGATCTGCACCTCGGTGCGATACAGACGCGTGTTGGGATTCGCCCACCACGAGTTTTGGTCGGGGAGCACCGCGACGAAGTTCACGCGACCGCGGAACTCCTTCGCACCGAGCGCGTCGACCTTGACCGAGCAGATCTGCCCGACGGAGACCTGCTTCAGCACCGACTCGTGCAACGAGACCTGCGCGACCATTCCCGCCGCGTTGGGGATCGTGATGATCTCTTGGCGCTCGCGGACCTGCGTGCCCTCTTGGATGGGCTGGCTCTGCCCCATGCGGTTCTGCTCGAGCTGAGCGTAGACCACCATGCCCGGGCGCGGCGCGCGGATCTTGGCCTTGCTGATCTGGCTGACGAGCTTGTCGAGCTTCTCCTGCTCGAGCTTCAGCTGAGCCGAGCGCGTGCGCATGTCGGCCTCGAAGTCGACGAGCTTCGCCGCGGCTTGCAGCTTGACGCGATCGAGCTCGCGGTGGGCCTCCTCGAGACCACTCTGCAGCTCGATGCGCTCGCGCTCGAGTTGGTAGCGCTCCAGCAACGACAAATCGCGCTTCGCAGCCTCGCGCTGGATGCCGGCGCGCTTGAGCGCGAGATCGTCGGCGTCGAGCTCGGTCTTCGTGAGGAAGCCCTTCTCGAACAGCTGATGCGACCAGTTGAGCTTGCTCTCGGCCTGCTTGTACTGCTCCTCGGCGAGCGTGATCTGCTCCTGCGCCTTGGCGAGCTGGTTGGTGCGCTCCCCCTGCTCCGCGTCGAACTTCTCGAGGTCCTTCTGCGCGAACAGGAGCTTCTGCTCGGCCTTCTTGATGTCGCTGTCGTTCTGGCTCTGCTGGATCTCGTAGTTCTTGCTGGCTTTGACGAAGGCCGCGTCCGCGTTGCGGACCGAGATCTCCTGCTGCAAGCGCTTGTCGACCTGCTGCGCCGTATCCAACTCGACGAGCAGATCGCCTTCCTTCACGACCGTGCCCTCGGGGATGATCCAGAGGATCGTCGAGTTGCCTTCGATCTCGCTCTTGATGCTGACCGCATCGGCGGCCTTCAAGTTGCCGCGTTCGATCACGCTGATGCGCAGCGGTCCCTTTTGAACCGGCGCCCCGCGCACCTTGGCTGCATCTTCCGCCGCCGACGAGCTCCCGCGCGACGAGATCCACCACACGAATCCGCCCGCAGCGGCGACGGCGAGCACGAGCGGGAGGGCCTTGATGCCTGCGTTCTTACGTCTCATCGCGTCTCCTGCGGGGCAGCTGCCTCGCCTTGTTCTTCCGTGGCACTCCCGACGTCGTCGGTCGCTGTGGGATCCAAGCCCTCGCGCGCGAAGCGCAGTCCCTGATCTTCGACACGCAGGAGCTCCATGTCCCGCCACAGCGCGAGCTGCGACAGGTAGTAGTCCACGCGCGCGCTGGTCAGCGAGTTGCGTGCATCGACCAAGGCCTGCTGGGCCTCGAGGATGTCGCGCGTGCTCGCGCGGCCAGCTTGGAGGTTGAGGTTCGCGCTCTCGATGCGGCGCTCGTTGAGCACGACCGCTCCGGCCTGGATCTCGACCGTCTGACGCCTCGTCACGGCCTGTCTCAGGCTCGCGCGCAGGTCCGACGTGATCCGGTCGGCGAACTCCTCCGAGCTACGACGCGCGCGCTCGACGTTGATCAGTGCTGCACGGTAGACGTTGCGCTCGGCAATGAGCTGCAGAGGGAGGTCGATGTCCGCGCGCAGCGTCCAAGACAGATCGTTCTTCGAGTATTCGAAGGGCTGGTTGGGCGTCGAGACCGCGGAGCCGCTCGCCGTCACGGTGATCCGCGTGCGCAGGGCATCCGCTGCGATGTTCAGCTTGCGCTCGGCGTCGACGAGCTGGTCGAGCGACGTCATGTAGTCGAGACGACGCGCAAGTCCGGCCGGAAGCGCCTCACCCTCGCTGATCGTGAGCGACTCGTCGATCACGAGCGCGTACAGCTCTTCCTGCTCGATCTCGAGCGGCACGTCGACCGGCAGACCGAGGAACAGCTTGAAGTCATCGAGCGCCGTGCCGTAGCGCTCCTGGGCGGAAATGAGTCGGCTCTGGCTCCGCAGCTCGTCCTGACGCGCTTGGTCCGCTTGAATGTCGGAGAGTCGCCCGGCCTTCGCGAGCGCTTCGTTGCGCTCCCGCAGCACCGTCAGGTTCTCGATGTTGAGCTGTTCGTTGCGCACTTGGTCCGCGGTGCGCAGAAGCTGGAAATAGCGGTTGATCACATCGACCGCGAACGTGCGCCGGAAGCGCTCGAACTCGCGAATCTCGTACACCACGTTGCGCTCCGACTGCGTCAGGGGCTCGCGCACGATCCGCTCGCCGAACCCGCGCATCAGCGGCTGGGAGATGCTGACGAAGGGCGCGCCGACGAGCTCCCAACTGTCGCCCGTCGACACGGAACGCGCCATCGAGAGCCCCATGTCGGCGACGATCGAGGCGCCCGTGCCGAGCAGACGCGAGAAGGCCGCACCGCCGCTGCCCTCGACCGTATCGGCGCCGTCACCGTCGCCGTTGACGAGCGCGCCGAGCGTGCCGTCGTACTGCAACTGAAAGCGGAAGCGCTCCAAGGTGAGTTCGAGCGCCGAGATGTACAGGTCTTCCTTGCGGCGCTGATAGTCGCGGCTGTTCTCGGCCGCGATGTCGAGGAACTGCGCGATGCCAAGGCGACCGACCTGCTCGCCGCGCAGCATGCGCTGGCGCAGGCTGTCGAGCGGCGGCTGAATCGTGAACTCACGCTCGCCGAGCGCGAGCTCCGCGCGCCGCTGCTCCAAGATCGCGTAGGCCTGTTTGTCCGCGTCCTCGCGCTGCTCGGCAGCGCTCTTGCAGCCCGCGGCCGCGAGCAGCGCGCTCGCGAGGAGCAGCTGTCGGAAGGTGTTCGGGACGCGGCGGGAAGGGTGCATGGGGATCGGGCAGCGGAGGACGCGTTGGGCCGGGCGGAAGCGCGCGGGCCGAGTCCCGACCATCGTGGAAGCCCACGCGCGGCCTGTCCAAGATGAACGCGACGGACTTGCGTACAAATCTCGTACGTGAGCTCAGCGCCGCTCGGATTCGCCCGAGCGCGGACGGCCGCAGCGCGGAAGGCGAGCCTCCCACTCTTCCGCGCGAATTCTATGGGCGCACAGCCCACCCTCCTGCCAGCGCACCGACCAAAGCTCCCGTCCACGGAAGCTCCACTCTGCGGCAGCGGTTCCATCGTCCCTCGTCGAGCGAACCACGCGTTCGAGCACTCCTTCGCCCGACGAGTCCGCGAGCGGGCTAGGCCCGAAGCGCACTTCGACCGAAAGGTCCTCGACGGCGCGCGACAACGGATCGAACAGTGCCACTCGACCGACGGGCAGGGTCCCCGCGCGCGCGAGCTCGAGCGCCGCGAGCGGCAGCAGGGCACCGCGCTCGGCCTCCAGCGTCTCACGAATCCGCTCCGACCCGCCCCACTCGTGAACTTCGAGGCCGAGGTCGGTGAACGTCGCGCGGAGCGTGCGCCCCTCGCGCGGGCGCCACTCGCGCCACAGGAGCGAGCTCGTCTCCCCTGCCCAACGCTCGACGTGAGACACCCGCGTCTCTTCGCCGAAAAAGCGCAGGTCCCACTCCGTCTGCTCGGCGCCCTCGACCGCGCGACACCGCAGCGCCGCGAGGCCGACTTCGCGCCCGCGCCCGCCCTCGCTATCGGGTAGCGTCAGCACGAAGTGCTCTTCCCGAGCCAGCGCGACGTCCTCCGGAGCGCGGATGGGAACGAGCAGCGTCGCTAGCGCGATCGCGCAGTTGGGGAGCGTGCGGAGCATCGATGCGGTCTGCCTCGAATCGCATCGACTCGAGCCCCCCCGGCGCTTGAGCACCGGCCTGCGGCACGCCCGCGCAGGCCCCGCGGCACGGGAAGCCTCCTCAGGGACGCGCCCACTCGGGCAGGGCCAGCCCGATGCCGAGGACCTGCCTCCCCCACAGCTCGAACACCGCGGTCATCAGCGCGACGCCGACGAGGTCGACCCACAGTCCGACGCGCAGCATCGTCCCCATCGGAATCATCCGGCTGGAGAAGACGATCGCATTCGGCGGCGTCGCCACCGGCAGCATGAACCCGAGCGACGCGGCGATCGTCGCCGGCATCATCAGGAAGCGCGGATCCATGTTCGATTGCACAGCGACTTGCGCCAGCACGGGCAGCATCAGGTTGGTCAGCACCGTGTTGGACGCGAGCTCGGAGAAGAGCGTCATGAACGCACCGACCGCGAGGACGACGGCCCAACCCGGAAGCCCCGCGAGCAGCGGAGCGAGAGCCGCCCCGAGCGCGCGATCGAGCCCGCTGGCCTCGAACCCGCGCGCGAGACAGAAACCGCCGCCAAAGAGCAGCAGCACGTCCCACGGCATGCGGCGCTGCACCGCATCCCAGTCGAGCAGGGCCGCGCCCCGCTTTTCGCCCGAGGGCAGGAAGAAGCACGCACACGCCACCGCGAGGGCCACCGTCGCGTCGCTCACCTGTCGCGCCATCGCGGAGGCTGTCGCACCGGGCACCCCGGCCGCCGCGAGCTCGGCGAGCCAGCGTCCCCAGCCCGGGAGCACGAAATCTCCGATCGAGAGTCCCTCGCGCGTCACCCACAGCAACGCGGTGAGCACGAACACGGCGGCCATGCGGCGCTCGCCGGGACTCATGCTCCCGAGCGACGCACGCTCCGCACGCACGACCTCGCCCGCAGCGAGCTCGTCGCCGCCGACGCGAAGTCCAAGCCGCGTCAACACCCACCACAGGGCCACCACATACAACGCCGCGAACGGCACCCACGCGGCCATCCACGCACCGAAGGAGATCGTCGGCGCCTCCGGATAGAGCTCTGCGAGCGTGCCGAGCAGGATGTTGTTGGGCGCGGTGCCCACCGGCGTCGCCACGCCACCGATCGAAGAGCCGTACGCGATCCCGAGCAGGAGCGCGATGCGGAACGAACTCGCGCGCTCGGCCCGCAGCGTCGTGAGCACCGCGAGTCCGATCGGATACATCAAGAGTGTCGCGGCCGTGTTGTTGATCCACAGCGAGATGAACGCTGTCGCCGCCGCGAAACCGAGCACCAACGCCCTCGGCCGCGTGCCGACCGCGCTCACTACCGCGAGCGCCATGCGCCGGTGAACGCCCCAGTGCTCGAGCCCCGACGCCACCATCGACGCCGCGAAGAACAGCATCACGATGTCGTTGAAGTAGACCGCGGCGGCGTCGCGCGCCGACAGCACTCCGAGCAGGGGCAGCAAGGCGACGGGAACGAGCGACGCCGCGCCGAGCGGAAGCGCTTGGGTGAGCCAGAGGATCGCGGTGAGCGCGGTGACCGCGGCGGCACGGCGCTGGAGTGGATCGAGTCCGATGCCCGGCGCCCACAGCACGATGAAAAACGCGAGCGGAGCCGCGTAGCGCCCAAAGCGGGCGACGCGAGGATCCGCGCCGTGTTCGCGCAGCGCGGCATGCGCCGCGTCGAGGCTCATCGTTCCTCCGCCACCGACGCCCGCAGCCACGCGAGATACGGCGCGGCGACGTGGGCGGGCTCGAGCGCGATGAGCTCGGGCACCTCGTAGGGATGCAGCTCGGCGAACGCCCGCTCGAGCTCGGCCATGCGCCCCGCGGTGGTCTTCAGGAAGAGGAGCACCTCGGCGTCCTGCTGCACGCGACCTTGCCAGCGGTACACGCTCGTCACGCCCGGCACGCTCGTCGCGCACGCCACCAGCCGACGCTCGACGAGTTCGCGCGACAGCCGCTCCGCGGCCGCGACGTCCGCGACGGTCGAAACGACCCAACGAGCCGCATCGGCGCCCTCTTCCATGGCCGCATCCTACGGCGGCGGTGCCCCTGTGCCAGCGTCCCCAGCGCTCCTACAATCCCGGGCCCCATGCCGCTGCTGCACTCGACCGTGATGAAGGTCATGCCCCACGTCCCCAAGCCCGTCCTCTGGCGGGTGGCGAAGCGCTATGTCGCCGGCGAGACCCTGCAGTCCGCAGTCGAGCGCCTCAAGAGCCTCCAGCAGCGCGGCTTCTCGGGCGTGATCGACGTGCTCGGCGAGGATGTCCACGGCGAAGCCCAAGCCCAGCGCGTGGTCCACGAATACCAGCAAGCCGCCGACGCCGTCGTCGCCGCCAAGCTGCAGGCCTACGTCTCGGTCAAGCCGACGCACGTCGGCCTGCGCACGTCCGAGAAGCTCGCGCTCGCCAACTACACCACGCTCGCACGCTACTGCAAGCAACGCGGACTCTTCCTACGCGTCGAGATGGAAGACGCCTCGACCACCGACGCCACACTGCGCCTCTTCGAAGAGCTCCGGCGCGAGCACGACAACGTCGGCATCGTGCTTCAGTCGCGGCTCCACCGCACGCCGGACGACATCGCGAAGCTCGCTCCGGGTCCGCTCAACGTGCGTATGGTGAAGGGCATCTACCTCGAGCCTGCGACGATCGCGCACACCGACGCCGACGCGATCCGCCAAGCCTACATCGCCTGCACTCAGCAGCTCTTCGAGCGCCGCGCCTTCGTCGCCCTCGCGACGCACGACGCGAACATGGGCGACCGCTGTGCGGCCCTCGCGCGCGAGCGCGGCATCGACGCCCGAGGCTTCGAGTTCCAGATGCTGCTCGGCGTCATGGAACCTCTCTGGAAGCGCTGGCAGGACGCCAACCACTCGGTGCGCATCTACGTGCCCTTCGGCCCGGAGTGGCAGCCCTACTCGCTGCGACGCATGCGCAAGAACCCCGAGATCTTCCAGCACGTGCTGAAGGCCACGCTGGGCCTCGCCTGAACCGCCCGCGGGCTACTTGCCCATCGAGAGGCGGCGCGCGAGCACCTCGCTCAGCGCACCGGTGCGGAGGATCTTCTCGGCGGTGAGCTGGAAGTCGTACGGCACCCGATGCCACGTGATGCGCGTGTCCTCGAGGATGGCGTAGCAGGCGCGGTTGTCGGAGTCTCGCGGCTGGCCGACCGAGCCGACGTTGATGAAGCACTTCGCACCGAGCGGCAGCTCGAGCGTCAGCTCGTCCGCGCCCGAGAGCCCGTGGAAGCGCAGCTCCTCGTCGTGGAGACCGGGATGGTGCGTGTGGCCCGCGAGCGCGATGCCCTCGAAGCTCGTGAACACCGAGCGCAGCTTGTCAGGGTTCAAGAACCCGTCGGTCGAGAGCACGTACTCGCGCACGGGATCGCGCGGCGAGCCGTGCACGAACAAGAAGCGTCCCTCGGCGTGCGTGAGGGGCAGTCCCTTGAGGTAGCGCCAGCGCGCCTTCTTCTCGCCGCTCGAGTACCAGCGCGGCTCCATGCGCGCGCGAGTGAAGTCGATCGCACCGCGCGCGTGCGGGTTGAAGTCCGAGGCATCGCGGAAGAGCGCCTCGTCGTGATTGCCCATCAAGCAGAGCTTGCAGCGCGCACGCACCATATCGACGCAGTACTCGGGCTCTGGACCGTAGCCCACCACATCGCCCAAGCAGTAGATGCGCTCCACCGAGCGACGGTCGATGTCCGCGAGCACGGCGTCGAGCGCCTCTCGATTGGCGTGCAGGTCGGAGATCAGCGCGACCTTCATCGCGCGGCAGTCCCACGCTCCGCAAAGGTCTCGAGGGCCGCCGCGACGAGCCGCGCGCGAATGCTCGCGATCGGCTCGCCCGTAAAGGTCGCACCCGAAGCCTTCGCGTGCCCGCCGCCGCCGAAGCGCCGCGCGAGTCGATGCACGTCGAACTCGGTCTTGCTGCGCGCCGAGAGCTTGACCGCACCGTCCTTCTGTTCGCGCAGGAACAGCACGACCTCGACGCTCTTCACCGCGCGCAGGAGGTCGAGCACGTCGTCGCCGTCGGAGAGGTCGACCTCGCCCTCGCGAGCCTGCGGCAGGTCCACGATCGCGAGCCGCCCCTCGGCGTAGTACTCGAGCCGCGCGAGCGCGCGCGAGATCCCGAGCGGATGCTGGCGGCTCTGGCGCTGGTAGATCGAGTTGTAGAGCCGCGCCGGCTCGAGTCCGAGCTGCACCGCTTCCGTCGCAGCCGCAAACGTCTCGGCGTCGGTGTTCGAGTACTTGAACCAGCCCGTGTCCGTCACGAGCGCGGTGTAGATGCCGCGCGCCGCAGCGAGGTCGAGCGCAACGCCGAGGTCGCGGGCCATGCGCCGCACGAGGAGACCCGTCGCGGCCGCGCGCACATCGACGTAGGCGGCGTCCCACCACGGAGTGCCTTCGAAGATGTGGTGATCGACGACCAGCTTCTTCGAGGGCGCGGCTGCCAGCGCCTTCGACATCGGGCCGGTGCGCTCGAGCTCGTTGAAGTCGAGCATCACCGCCACGTCGTGCGCCGGGAGGTCCCCGCCGTCGTACACGCGGAACTTCGCCCCCTCGGAGAGGTAGTCGAGCTGAGCGGGCAGCGGATCGGAGTTGATGATCCAGACCGTCTTGCCCATGCGCTCGAGCACGCTCGCGAGCGCGGCCTGCGAGCCGAGCACGTCGCCGTCGGGGCGCACGTGGCCGCACAGGATGAAGCGCTGCCCCTGCCGGACGAGGTCGATGGCAGCGGCGTGGGACGAGGGGGCAGTCATGGGCGTCGGGAGTTCGTGGAGCGAAAGGCCGCTCGGCAGGGTCAAGGTACCGCGGGAGACTCCCGACTGCACCCTTGGGTGTCCGTCTATCGACCGACGACGCACCTCCCCCCGACCCAAACGGACCGAGGGGCGCTTTCTTCGCCGCAAAGTGCCTCGAGCACGGCCTTGCGCGAGTTCGGAACCACGGGGAGCACCCAGAAATCGGCCGCGGAGCCCGGCCGCAGACATCCCAGCCTCCCCCGCTCTCCGCACGCGGCGGCACCCGCCGAGGTCGCAGCACGCCAAAGCTCCGCCGGGGCGAGCCACGGCGCGGCTCGCCAAGCGAGCCGCAGCTCGCGGCGCAGGTCGAGGTCCTCGTTGCTGGCGAGCGAATCGGTCCCAAGGGCGATCTCCACGCCCGCCCTGCGGTACTCCCGCCATGGGAAGGGCTCGCGCTCGAACCACGCATGACTTCCCGGACAGTGCACCAAGGTCACCCCGCTGCGCGCCAAGCGCCGCGCCTCGCCGGGCTGGGGCCAGTTTCCATGGACGAGCGAGAGCTCGGGCCCGAACAGTCCCACCCGCTCGAGCAAGTCGAGCGCCGACGCGCGCGGCGACGGCCCCAACATTCGCGCGAGGGGGCCCGTGCCTGCGGCCATCCACTCGACTTCGGCCTCGGTCTCCGACCAGTGCATCTGCACCGGCAGACGGCGGCGGCGCGCGATGCGCGCCACACCGGCGAGCAGCGCGGGACTCACGGTGAACGGCGCATGCGGGGAGACCCCTTCACGAACGCGGGCCCTGCGCGGCAACGCGCGCGCGAGCCGCGCCAGCGCACCGGCCGTTCGCGTCGGATCCTGCGCATCCAGCACCTCGCGAAGCGAGACAGCGCGGATCGGATGGGCCCGCAAGCCCTCGAACGCGGCCCCTGTCGTGTCGATGTCGAGCACGCACGTCGTGCCGCTCGCGAGCGCACGCGCGGCACCTTCGCGTGCGGCCCGCGCGAGCTCGCGCGGCCGTAGCGCAGCCCGCAGCTCGATCACTTTGCGAACCCACGCGGCGAAGTCACCGCCGCGCGGAGTCTGCCCAGCGAGTGCGCCGAGCTCCAAGTGAGCGTGGGCATTGACCATGCCCGCTGCGACCACCGCATCCCGCGCGTCGACGACCCGCGCGCCCGGCACGCGCATACGCCCTCGCGCGATGCGCTCGACACGTCCGTTGCGCACCAGCAGCACGGCGTCCTCCAGCACCTCTTCAGGGCTGCAAACGAGCCAGCGGGCGTGGACCGCGAGTGTGTCGGAATGGGCCATGGCAAGAAGCGCGTCCCGCGAGCTCGCCCTGATTCGGGGAGCGCGCGGGACGCGGTGGAGACATCGTCGCTCGTGCCGAAGGCTTAGTCCGGCACCACGCGCACGGCGAGGTTCTTCACGCCCTTGAGCAGCGGGAACTCGGGGTGCTCACGGTTGAAGACGATCTGGAAGCGAACCATGTCCGGCTTGATTGCCAGAAGGTTCGAGTTGAACTCGTCAGGGTGCTGGACCCACGGGGTCAAGCTGTTCTGCGCGACCACCGTGATGTCGGACACGTCGACGTTGCAGGGGTTCGAGAGCGCGCCCACCGCCTTGGCGCCTTGGAAACGCACCACGAGCGGCGGCGACTGGAGCGGAGCCCCGAGCGTGCCGTCCGCGAAGAGGTTGCCCCAGTGAGCCTGCGGCGAGCTGCCGGCGAAGACCGTCGACTCGCGGTAGCTGACCTGCTGCTCGCCGCTGCCGAAGTCGAGGAGCACGTCCATGTCCCAGCCGAGCTCGGTGAGCGAGTCGGACTCGAACGTCAAGTTGAAGAAGTTGCCCGAGGCGCGGATCCAGCAGGACTGCGCGCCGCTGTAGGCCTCGTCGCCGACCGCCGTGGGAGTCCAGTCGCCGAGCGACAGCCAGTCGATCGCGTTTTGGCCCGAGAGGTCCTGCGGGGTCACCGAGACCGCCGCCGTGGCCTGATCGAGCACGCCGAGCAGCGGGTCGTCTTCGATGCGCACGAGACCCGTGCCACCGACGCCGCCGGTGCCTTGGTTCGCACCGTACACGGGGCCGTTGCCGCCCGAGCCGCCGGTCACGTTGAGGCGGTTCTGGAGCGGGGCGAGGTCGACGTTCCTGCTCTGCAGCAGGATCGCACCGCCCGAGCCGCCGCCACCGGGAGCGGCGTGCAGGCCGAAGAAGAACCCGTAGGTCGCGCTGGTGAACGCATCGCCACCCTCGCCGCCGGTCGCGTCGATGCGACCGTCGATCGAGAGGCTGCGGCCCGCGGCGATCTGCACCGCACCACCGCCGCCACCGCCGCCCGCGCCGCTGTGGGTGCGGTAACGGTCGATCGAGGTCGTGGTCGCCAAGCACGCCACGCTGCCGAGCGTGGCCGAGTTGGTGTGCGTGCCGAACAGGCCCGCGCCGCCGCCACCGCCGCCCGATCCTCCGCGGAGGAACCCGAGCGACGGACGCAGCGCGCGACGCGTGAAGTTCGCGGGATTGCCGTTGGTCGCCTCGAGGCCGAGCTCACTCGCCGCGCCGACCGCCGTGGCCGGAGCAGTCATCGAGCTGCCGTTGACGCCCGTAGCCTGCAGGGAGACGGACGTACCGCTGGTTCCGTCCGTGGCGAAAGCGCCACCGGCGCCCGTCGCACCGATCTGCGAGCTCTGGCAGGCCGTCGAGGTGACCGACGTCGAGTTGACGTCGAGACCACCGTAGTTCGTGGCGGGATTCCCCGAGACGGTGCTCGGGAACGTCAGCGGCCAGCGCGAGCCGCCCGTGCCGTCGCCGAGGCCCGTCGTGCCACCGAAGCCCGCCGAGCCGCCGACACCTTCGCCCGCGCGACCCGTGGTGCTCGCACCCGGGTTGACGACGCCCGCGTTGATGATCGCGTTGTTGGCTGCGACGTTCGCCGGAGGCGTGCCGATCTGCGTGATGCCTTCGCCGCAAGCGCCCGAGGTCGCAGCCGCCGAGCTCGTGCAGTTGAGGATCGTGAGGAACGTGGTGCCCGTGTCATCGGGACGGTCGGCGCCGCGGCCACCGCGGCCGGCACCGGGACCGCCGAGCGAGCCCGGCTGACCGATCGGCGACTCCGAGGGGTGCGCGCCGAGGTCCGAGCCGGCGACGTCGAGGATCGCCGTGTCGGCCATGTTGAAGATGCCGCGCGCCTGCATGCGCAACGGGTTCGACCCGCGCGCCGTCAGGGTCGAGTTGGACTGGAGGTCGATCAGCGTGCAGTCGAGCTCGCCGTTGGTGACCAAAGCGGTCGGCGGGTTCGCGAAGAAGTCCGCCAGCGTCTGGTTCG